>JANPBQ010000078.1:0-25929 GCA_031430555.1 Betaproteobacteria bacterium | reverse complement strand
GCAGCCGACGAGGGGTTGGCAAGTCCGGTGGCGGCGTTGGCGTATTTCTCGAACGGCACCAAGTCGTTTTCAGACGCGCCAAGCGACATGCATAGCGCTGCCACCCACTGATACACCGCGCGTGATTCCTCGATGTCGCTGTGGACCGCTTCCTTGATCGGTCGCATCGAATCTTTCTGGATGCAGCGATAGTTGCCGGCCATCAGCATGCTCCATTTGGCGAGCGGCACGAACACCGACTCATGCACCTTCAGTTTCACCGGCAATTCAATTTGCCCGTCGGCGGTCTCGAAGCGCACCGCCTCGATATCGGCTGCGAGCGTGCGAAGCATCGCGGTGTGTGTGTCCGATACAAAGCGCGCGGATTTGAAATTCGTCGGCAGACGTACCTGCAACACATTGACCTTTTCTTCCGGCGGGCGAAATGCCTGCGCGTCGGGGCTGCACAAGGTCATCATGGTCGGGTCGAAGTTGTCCCACACGGTCGGGTCGGTATAGGCGTTGCGGCAGGCGCTGATCGAGACGCCGGGGATGCGCGCCATATACGGCAGCGGCGGCATATTCATGATCGACATGCACGGCACGCGCGAGTGCGCGACACGATCCAGCAATTCGCGCACACCGGGCGAGCCGTACTGTGGTTCTTGCATCGCGAGGGCCACCAAATCGAATACCAAAGGATCGACCGCACCCGGTCCGGCGGCAGCGAGTTTTCCCGGGGCTTTGCGCGAGTCTATTTCAACCAGACTTTCCCGGCCTTTCACCGGCAGGCGCACCCGCGCGCCTTCGGCATTGAACAATTCCACTTCGGCGGGCAGGCAAACCAGTGTCACATGGTGGCCTGCCAGCACGAGTTTCGCGCCGAGCAAAGAGCCGTAAGACGCGCCCATGATGAGGATGTTGTAGGGCATGGTGTGTTCTCCTTCGAAGAGCGGATTGTCGATCGGATCGCAACGTGTTGCACGACTGAAAGCGTCCACGGGTGAACTTGCATCGACGATGGAATGCCGACAATGGTAGTGATCCCGATCCGCTGCCACAATCAGGATGAACAAGAAAGCGGCTCATACCGGATGCGAAGATGTTGCGGTCGAACCACGCGCGGACAATCCTTTTGCGAAGCACTATATAGTTGAACAAAACAAAATCCAGACGAACCTCCTGCGCGCGCGCGCTCGGCGTGGCAGCGGCGCTATGCCGTCCAACAACCGGAAGGCACCTACTTCACTGCCGCCATGGCCGCACAGGCGGGCGACATCGACGACGCGTTTCGCGAATTGAATCGGGCCATCGATGCGCGCAGCCAGTTTCTGGTGTTCGCAAAAATCGAACCACTCTTTGACCCGTTGCGCGGCGATGCGCGCTTCACGGCGGCGTTGAAGCGCTTGAATTTGCATTGATGTGGTCGGCTCACGAGCGGCATGGAAATGGGTGAAATTGAAAGTTTAGAAATGAAACACAAGCGCTGGCGCGGCGTTCCGCATGTTTTTGTCTGAAGATGCCCGCCGAATAAGGGGGTCGATGTATTTCAAGGCGAACGTCGCATGCCGAGAGTTGCGTTCATGGGCGACGACTGCGCTGCTGATTCTTTCCGCGTGCACAGCAATTTCGCCGCCGCAAGTTGACGGCATTCGCTGCGCCAGCGATGTCAGAGCGAGCGCACAGTCGACCACGCTGATCGCTTTCGCCGGCTGGAAAGTGACCGCGGACGATGCGTGGCATTGGGGTCAAGCGCTCGCAACCGTGGGTTTCGCCACTGCCCCGCCCGCCCTCCGGTGTGCCGCGCGCGGACCGCAGGATGCGAGCTATCAAAAGAAGGATATCGATACGGGTGCATTGGCCGAGGCGCTGATCGCACATCCTCCCGCCGGCGACATCACCGTGGTCGCGCACAGCAGCGGCAGCTTCGTCGCGCAGCATTTCTTCCGGCAACTGCGAGATAAAGGCGGCGCGTCCCTTCTCGCGCACATTCACTACGTCAATCTCGACGGTGCGATCGGCGAAGGCGAGCGCTCAATCAATGCGGACGTCATCGCGGCGCTGGCGAGTGTGCGCGCGGTGTATGCGATTGACCTTCACACCGGAAGTGAATCGGCCAACGCATCGAGCATGCGGCGATTGCATGCGTTGGTGCCGGAAAAAGTAAAGCTGATCGCGCTGCCGGTGCCGGACGCTGGCTGCAACCGGGGTGCGAAGTGGTGCCTGCACAATGCGCTCATCAACCGCAAACCCTACAATCCGGCTAGTTTTGATCTGAAACGCGACTATGGCGAAATCAACGCGGCGCATCCGGTGGAGGCGTCTTACTTGCGCGCAAATTAGCGTCGTCGAGGTTGCAAGCGCCGGTAGTATCATCACTCAAATAGTCCATCCGTTGCGCGAAACCGGAACTCATGAGTCTCAACACATACAATCCTCGCAGAACTGTGCGCGCGCAGGTGAGCCACGCCGAATGGCAAAAGCGCGTCGATCTAGCCGCGTGTTACCGCTTGATCGATTGCTACGGCATGTCGGAGATGAGCGCCAATCACGCGACCACCGCCGTGCCCGGCGAGCCTGGCGCATTTCTCATCAACCCGCACGGCATGCTCTACGACCAGATGACGGCGTCCTGCTTCATCAAATTGAATCTGGCGGGCGAGGAGTTGTTCAACCCGACCGAGTACGGTGCGAACCACGCGGGCTTCGTGATCCACAGTGCGATCCACGGCGCGAAACCGGATGTCGATTGCGTGATTCATTCGCATACCATCGCCGGCATGGCGGTGTCGGCGATGGAATGCGGGCTGATGCCGATCGCGCAAACGTCGATGCGCTTCGCGCAAATCGCGTATCACGATTACGAAGGCGTCGCACTCAATCTGGATGAGCAATCCCGGTTGCTGACGGATCTCGGTGACCACGAAGGCATGATCTTGCGCAATCACGGTGTGCTGGTGGTCGGCGCGAGCATTGCCGAGGCATTCAACAGTTTGTTTCGACTGGAACGCGCGTGCCAGGTGCAGATCGCCGCGCTGTCTTGCAACGTGAAAATCACGCTGCCACCGCCGGAAATCATTGAGGCCTCGTGGCGGCAATATCAGCCCGGCGTGCGGCGGCGTTTCGGCATCTTGGAATGGCCGGCGCTGCTAAAAAAACTCGACAAGATCGATCCCTCGTTTCGCGATTAGCAAAAGGACACCACATGACTGTCAATCAGTTCATCCGCTGCATGCGGGCAACATTGATGTGCGCGATGTTGCTTTGTGTCGCGGGCGGAGCGGACGCGCAATCCACACCGAACGCATGGCCCAACCGCCCCATCACTATCGTGGTTGCCTTCACCGCCGGCGGCAGCACCGACATCGTCGCGCGCATGGTCGCCGACGAAATGCGCAAGACCTTTGGCCAATCGGTGGTGGTGGAAAACAAACCCGGTGGCGGAGGCAATATCGGCACGGCCCAAGTCGCCAAAGCCAAACCCGACGGCTACACACTGCTGGTTGGTTCGGTCGGCCCGCTCGCGATCAACGCCTCGCTGTACGCGAACATGCCGTATGACAACCTGAAAGACTTCACGCCGATTTCGCTAATCGTGCATGTACCCAACATGCTGGTAGTGAACCCGGAAAAAATGCCGGTGAAGTCGGCGGCGGAATTCATCACGCTCGCGAAGGCGAATCCGGGAAAGTTTTTCTTTGCCTCGACCGGCACCGGCACGTCATCGCATTTGTCGGGCGAATTGTTGAAGCTGATGGCCGGCGTCGAGGCCACGCATGTGCCGTACAAAGGCGCCGTCGCGCTAAACGACGTGCTCGGCGGGCAGGAGGGATTGTTCATGTTTTCCACCATCCCCGCCGCGATTCAATTTGTGCGTGGCGGCAAGTTACGGGCACTCGCGGTGACCAGCCTGAAGCGCTCGGCCGCCGTGCCGGATGTCCCCACGCTCGCCGAATCGGGCTACCCGGAATTCGAGGCCTCGTCATGGTTCGGACTGCTCGGGCCGGTCGAATTACCGCGGGAAATTGTGGCGAAACTCCAAGCGGAAATCGCCCGCATCGTAAGGCTGCCCGAGGTGCGCGAAAAACTGAGCCAGCAGGGCGCCGATCCGGTGGGTGGCACGCCAGAAGAATTCGCCGCCTACATCCGCGCGGAAACCATCAAGTGGGCGAAGGTGGTGAAGGCGTCTGGCGCGAAAGCCGATTAGCGGGCGCGCGTCCGCTGAAGTGACTCTCGATACGGCTTCAACCCCGCCGCCAGAAACGCGATCGCCGCGAGGCACGCCACGGTGCTGACGATCAGCATCGACCACTTCAATTGCATATCGTCGGCGAACACATAATCCGTCACCAGTGCCACCGCCGTCGGGCCGACACCGAGGCCGATGAGATTGACGATGAATAGATACACAGCGGAGGCCTGACCACGCATTTGATTCGGCACGATTTCCTGAATCGCCGCCGCCGCCGCACCGAAGGGCATCGCGAGCGCAAACACACCCGGCACCATCAGGATCGCCGCGAGCGTGCCGCTGCCCGCGATCAAATAGACGTTACCGACGATGGCCACGATGGAGGCGACGATGCCGACGCGCAATGCGGCGTCACCTTTGCCTTGCTTCAACCAGCGATCCGCGAGCCAGCCACCGAACACGATCCCCGCGCAACCGAACACCATCACCAGCAATCCGTAGACGATACCGACATCGGCCGCCTTCCAGCCAAACGTGCGGATGAAAAAACTCGGTACCCAGGCCGCTGTGCCGTAGGCGCAAAACGCGATCATCGCGAAGCCCAGGTTGTGGCACAACACGGTGCGGCGGTTAAGCCAAAGGTGCGCGAGTACTTCGCTAAACGGCACACCGCCGCCATGAGCGTGTGTGCCACTGCGTGGCGGTTCGCGTACGAACAAAAAGGCGAGGCTGAAAACAATTCCCGCGCCGCCCAGTATCAGGAACACCACCTGCCACGGACGCACGTCGCCGAGCAGGGGAATCGCAATTTCGCCTTGCGCAAAGGCGAATTGGATCACTAGCCCGCCCAGCAGAAACGCGATGCCGGAGCCGATGTATATGCCCATCGAATACACGCTAATCGCGGTCGCGCGCTTTTCCGGCGGAAAATAGTCCGCGATCATCGAATACGCCGCCGGCGAGAGTGCCGCCTCGCCGACGCCGACGCCGATGCGGAACAGGAACAGTTGCCAATAGGTGCGCGCGAGGCCGCACAGCGCCGTCATCAGGCTCCACACAATGACGCCTGCCGCGATCAACCCGCGCCGGCTTTTGCTGTCGGCGAGGCGCCCCAGCGGAATGCCAAGAATCGTGTAAAAAATCGCGAATGAAAACCCCATCAGCAAACTCATTTGTGTATCGCTGATGCCTAAGTCGCGGCGGATCGGTCCCACCAGCAGATTGAGGATTTGCCGGTCGACGAAGGAGAAGACGTACGCGACCATCAGGATGGCCACCACCAGCCACGGGTAGGCCATCGATTGCCCCTTGCCTTTATCACTTTCATTCATTGTGCCGCCCCCCGATATTTTTTTCGTTGCACGAATGCACACGGAATATCATAGTCCGACAACGCTGATCGCGCTGAAAGGCAAGTAAGTGATGCCCCGTCATTGCAAAAATACAGAGAGGCATTGACCTCTTGGAGGTGCCGATTCTCCAACACATATCGCTCGGGCGCGACTCGCGATGCGCGTTCTTAGATCGCGCCGCGCAGCGATGTCACTACAAACATGGAAACCAGCACTGGCGAGGCGTTCCGAGCACTTTCGCCCGGAACGTCCCGCCAATCAATGGGTTTTCACAATTATCCACTGCGACGAGCGCGCAACGCGACGCGCTCGCCGCCATACTTTAGACTTGGGACATGGATATCCTCGGCGCGAAAAAAGTGGGTGGTTGGCGATGATTCGGCGGGTCGCACGAGCCGCGTTTTCCATCGCACTTGGCGCGCTGGCATGTGTGCCTGCGCACGCTGCCGACGCCCCCATCATTTTCAAAGAGGGCACCAGCGGCGACGCCGTCTGCACGCGCTGCCACGATGCCAACGAAAAAAAGCCGATCCTTTCCATTCACCGCACACGCCACGGGGTCGCCGGGCAGCCGGGATGTCAGGCGTGTCACGGTTCCAGCCGCGCGCATGTGCGGCATGCGGACGACGCGGCGGCGCGACCGGTGCCGGATTTCGTGTTCAGCGGCGCGCACAAGTCGTCGGCGGAAGTGCAGAGCCGCACCTGCCTAAATTGCCATGCCGGCGGCAAGCGCACGCATTGGCCGGGCAGCGCGCATCCGGGCAACGACGTGACCTGCGCCTCGTGCCACCAAATTCATCAGCCTGAGGACAAAGTGCTCGCCAAAGAAACGCAGCGCGAGATTTGTTTCAACTGCCACAAAGCGCAACGCGCGCAGGTGCACTATCTGTCCACGCATCCGATCGCCGCCGGCAGAATTGGGTGTGCCGATTGTCACAATCCGCATGGTTCGACCGGGCCGAAATTGCTGGTCAAGAATTCCGTTAACGAAACCTGTTTCACCTGCCACGCTGACAAACGCGGGCCGTTTCTGTGGGAGCATCCACCGGCCTCGGATGATTGCGCGCATTGCCATACGCCGCACGGCTCGAACATCGCGCCGCTATTGAAATCGCGTCCGCCGTGGCTGTGTCAGGGATGTCATGGCGGCAGCCCTCACACCACGCCCGCGTTCAGCGGTCGTGGATTGCCGCCGGCGGCCGGCGGTACCGCGCCGGCGCAGCAAATGCTGTTGCGCGCCTGCGTGAATTGCCATTCGGCGATTCACGGCAGCAACCATCCCTCCGGCGCGCGCTTTACCCGGTAGCGACGCAACCGATCCCATGCGCGGCGTTTGCAGAAAAGTTCATTGGGCCACCGGCGGAACCTTTGCCGCTGCCGTGCGCCTGAATGCCTGCATGGCGATTCTGTTGGCGTGCGGATTGGCGGTCGCGAATGTTGTCCCGTCGGACGCCGAGCTCATCAACGAATTGACGCGCCCACAAAGTAAATTCGAGATCGGCATCGGCGCAATCAGCGATGCACCATTCGCGTTCGACAACTACAACGGGTTCGACCGAAAGGGTTTATTCGTGATCGGCGCATTCGACTTGCGCGGCGATCAGTACAGTTACGGCAATGCCGACGACGACAAAACGCGCTGGCGACTTTTCGGCGCGAACTTGGGCTTGAGCGCGCGCAGTCTCGCCGGGGAAGTTGGCATGCAAGGCCGCTATCGAATCACGTTTGGATACGATAAAATTCCGCGCCGCAATGCCGACAGTTACCAAACTCTTTTTCTTGGTGCGGGTTCGGCGAACCTGACGCTGCCCTCCGGTTTCGTCCGTGCCGCAGACACGCAACGCATGAGCGCGTTGGAGGCCAGTTTGCGGCCATTCAGTATCGAGTCAAACCGAAAACGCGCCGAACTCGGTGTGAGCTACGCGCTCACACGAGAATGGGAACTCAAGGCCGGATGGCGCAACGATGATCGCGAAGGAACAAGGATCCGCGGCCTCGAATTCGGCAGCAGTCCCGGCAATCCGCGCGCGATGTTGCTGCCCGAACCAATCGATTCTTCGACGCAATTACTCGATGCGAGTCTCGCCTACGCCGGCGAAGATTTGCGCGCAACGGTCGCCTATCACGGCTCCATTTTCCGCAACCATATCGGTGCGCTCGTTTGGCAAAATCCCTTCACCTCCGCACCGTGGGTCGGCCCCGGCACACCATTGCCCGCCAGTTTTCCGCTGCCGATGGGCCAGGCAGGAGAAGCTCCGGACAATCAGTTTCATCAACTCTCGATCACTGGTGCCTACGAATTCTCGTCGAGTACGCGCTTGACGATAGTGGGCTCGCGTGGCCGCATGTCGCAAAACGAATTATTTCTGCCGTATACGATCAATCCCGGGCTTGCCATGTTCGCGCCGCTCCGCGGCTCGCTCGGTGGCGTTGTCGACACCTCATTTCTCAACGCGAAACTCGCGCTGCGGCCATCGCGAAACGTGAATGTTTTTGCTGCGCTGCGTTTCGAGGAACGCGACAATAAAACACCGCAATCGGAATACCTCTACATCGGCGGCGATGCGCAGTTGCAGCCACCGCCCACCGCACCCACCGACCGCGTGCGCACCAATCTGCCAAGGAGCCGCCGGCAAACGCAACTGACGCTCGACACGGACTATCGAGTGGCTCCCGGCATGGCGATCAAAGCCGGCTGGGAACATGACGACACGACGCGCACCTTTGCCGAAGTTGAGCACGCCATCGAGAACACCTTTCGCATTGAATTCCGGCGTGGCGGCCTGGACGCGTGGACCACCAGTGCCGGTCTCGCTCACCTTGCCCGACGCGGCTCGCCCTACCTCGCCAATCTGCCGTTTCTCGCGAGCTACACCTCCAGCGCATTCATTGCAAATCTCGCGGCGGCGGCGGGCTGCGCCGTGGCGATCGATTGCATCCGCGCGGGCCCGCTGCAACGAAAGTACTACATGGCTGATCGCGACCGCGATCGTCTTCGGCTATACGCCGGCTATGCGCCGGATGCGGCACTTTCATTGCAGGCACGCGTGGACGCGAATGTCGACCGATATCCGCGCACCACTTACGGCGTGACAGGTGCGCGCAGCGTGTCGGCGAATGTGGAGGCGGGCTATGCGTTCGATGACAATCTCAGCGCGAATATTTTCGCGACCCGCGAACATCAACGCCAGCGCGAGCGCAGCCGACAAAACCTGAATCCCGCATTGGCGGGCAACGCCGACGCCGATTGGTGGAATTTGCTGATCGACAACACCACGTCATTCGGCGCGGGCATTCGCCGGCAAGGCCTTATGGGTGGAAAACTGGAACTCACCGCCGACGCGATCGTGGTACGCGGTCGCATGCCGATTGCGACCACGGTGGGTGTCGGTGTTTCGCCCGGGATGAATCCCGCGAGCGCATTGCCGGATGTGACCCTGCGCTCGGAAAACCTGAGCCTATCGGCGCGCATCACCATCGATCGGCGCAGTGCGTTGCGCCTTCGGGCTTTCTACCAGCATCTGGATAGCGCCGATTGGGCTTATCAACAAGTGGGCGTGAACACGCTGTTGAACGTGATGGGCACCGGCGAAACGCCGGCGCGGCATTCGGTATATGGCTTCGGCGTTTCATGGGTTCGCCGCTTCCCATAATGCGCACGCTATTTACAATCGTGAGCACTGACTGCCGTAGGGGGTGATGCTCCCAGGTGCGGCGGGTGGTGGATTCGCCGCGCGGATCTTCTCGGCCTCGCGTCGGCGGGCGTCGGCATCGTTCGGTTTACCGGTCGCGGTCAAGACGGCCGCGAATTTGTCGAGCGCATCGGCCACTAATCGTGGCGACGATTTGACGCGCGATTCGCGCTCAATCACCGGCATTAGCTGAGAAAAATGAATTGCGCTTTCGACGAATTTCTTTTGCGCGAAACTGAGCGAGGCCATTTCATAGTGCGGCACGAACAGCGACATCCCGGCTGCCGTTGCGATTTCTTTGGCGCGCAACAAATATTTTTCCGACTCGGCGAATTGGCACAGCGCGCCCATTGCGCGGCCATATTCCAGATTCATGTTGCTGCGGGTGGCGGGATCGCGCGGCAAATCGGCGTGATTGATCGCCTGCGCATATTGGCCCGCCGCCGATTCCCAATCGCCGCGGGCTTTCGCCGCGTTGGCCCGTTGCAAATATTCGTCGAGATCGAGATCGGCGGCCGCCGCCGCGCCGAACCATAGCGCCGCCACCCAGCGAACGACCCATAACGATCGACGGCGCGAGCCGAGGTGAAACGAGGCGAGAGTGGAATGACCCATGGTGCATTTTCCGGACATCGGATGGAGCGATGATACGCGCCCCGCGCGAATCTCGAGCGGAAGCGGAATCGTCAATAATTGTTTCATCCGTTACATTGGCGACTTGGCCCGCCGAGAATAGGTTTATCACTGTACGCATCACGACTTCCCGTACAGATACCATCGCGGCGAACATCGCAGATAGCGCCTTCGATAGCCCGTACCAGTCAAGCGCAACCATGATGCCCGCACCCGCACTCACTACCGACGCACCTGCATTTGTACCCCATACGGGGTCACGTGTCGCGTCCGGCGTGCTGATTCTTGACGACGATTTTGTGCAGCGCGAGACGTTAGAAATCCTTGAAACCGCAGCGCTGACCGATGTCGGTCGCACGATGGAAACGATGACGCGTTTGCGTTTGAATGGATTTGGCCTCGCCATCGACGATTTTGGCACCGGCTTTTCTTCTTTCGAGCAGTTGTCGAGCATTCCCTTCACTGAATTGAAGATCGACTGTTCGTTTGTCACCGGAGTCGCCGATTCGCTGCGTCAAGCGGCGGTGGTGAACAGCTGCATTGAACTCGCGCACCGTTTGAAATTAAAGGTCGGTGCGGAAGGGGTTGAATTCGAATCCAATTGGGATTTTCTGGTCGCCGCCGGTGCCACCGAAGCGCAAGGCTATTACTTGTCCAAACCCATGCCAGGCACGGTGGTTGCCGCCTGGGTGGATACGTGGTCGGTGCGCAACCGGCATTGAATGCCGCCGGGCGAACTTTCAATCATTTGTTGAAGCCGGGAACTGCCTGCTTTCGCGGGCCAAACGTATCCCCGAAAAAATTCCCCTTGTTCCATGCCGGTCGTTCTTTCGTGTTCGCAATCTCCACGCCGATATTGAAATTCACCAACGCGAAGCGCGCGGCGGCATCGTAATTGAATGGCAGCGACAGGTCGTCGCTGACGCGATGGTAGGTTTTCAGCATGAACTCGTCGACAATTTTTTTTGCATCTTCATTCTTGTTGAACGACTTGATGCCGGTCCAGAGATTCAGCGAGGGAATACCTTCGCGCACAAACATGTAGTGATCGGCGCGCACAAAGAACAGCTGCTCCGGCGTGGGGTCGGGAGTGAGTGCGATGCCCAGCTTCTTGACCGCGCGCGCCACCACCGGCCCCAGCGTCGAATGTTCGGCACCGTAGGCGATGACATCGGCGAAATCAAACGTCAGTACTGGCATGTCGAGATTCACGTTCGCGACGATGCTGCCACGCGGTACGGTGGGGTTGCGGGCAAAATAGTCGGCACCGAGCAGGCCCTTTTCTTCACCCGTGAGGGCAATAAACAGGATCGAACGCCTGGGCTTCTTCGGCATCTGGGCAAGCAACCGCGCCGATTCGATGAGCACCGCGACGCCGGAGGCATTGTCCATCGCGCCGTTGTAAATATTGTCGCCGGGCTTGCCCTTGGCAATGCCCAGGTGATCCAGGTGCGCGGTGAACACAACATATTCATTTTTCAGCACCGGATCGCTGCCCTCAACCATGCCGACCACATTGGTACTCGACAAATCCGCACGCACACTCTTCTTGGCCATGTGCACGCTCACGCCGAAACCCAGTCGCGCGGGTTGCTGCTTGACGTCGGCCGCCGCGACCAGGTCTTCCAGTTTGGTGCCGGCATGGGCCAGCAATTTCTGCGAAGCCGGCATGCTCAGTCCGGCACGCTGTTGCAGGGTCGGTGTATCGCGCGCCGGCCTGCCATCCGCCTCGAGCCAGATCATCGAGGAGATGGTGCTGTACTGTCGCACCAACGCAAAGGCAAATGCCTTTTCGCTTTTCGGCGTCTGTAGCGAAATAAGGCCCACCGCGCCCCGTTCGGCGGCTGCGCGGCGCTTGATTTCACCGCCGGCAAAGTGGGCCCCCTCATCGTTGGGCATGCCCTGCGGATAGCCGGACAGCAACACCACGATCTTGCCCTTCACATCCAGACCCGCGTAGTCGTCGACGCCGAAGCGCGGCGCGACGATTCCGTAGCCTGCATAAACCAGGGGTGCCGTGATCTCGCCGGCGTCTTCCTTATAGCTGCTGTTAACCGTGAAGTCATCGAGGTAATGAAGTTTCTCGGTGGCCGTATTGCCGCGAATCTCGAATATCGGCGGATCTGCCGCGAGGATGGTCGATCGCAACGGCACCGACTGGTAATAGGTGGCGTTATCGCCTTTGGGTACCACGCGGTTCTGGCTGAACTGCCCCGCAACATAACGCGCCGCGATGTCGTATCCGCGGCTGCCGGTCTCGCGCCCCTCCAAAAGGTCATCGGCGAGGAAGGTGATGTGCGCCTGGATCAACGATTTGTCGGGGCGAACATCTTTAGCGGCAGCGCTGGAATCGTTGAACATCGAAACTAAAGTAAAAATGGCGGCAAGCGTGTCGGACAATCGCGAGGTTCTTGGCACAATGGCGCTCCGTCTATGGGTTTCCGGGAATGTTAGCGCAGTGGATGTCGGCGCAATGTATTCAAACGTAACCGCTGGCCGGCACCCGGTTGGCCAAACGGGGGCCCATTTGCCGGCGCATGAGGCACCAAGCGTTGGCGCATCGAGCCTGCTCTCGAACTTGCCCGACGACCTGACTACACTCATCGAAACAGCGAACGCCAGCATTGGCGCGGCTCTTCGGCCTTTTGTGGCCTGAAAACCTCGCCAAATAACGATCTATGGTTTCACCATACCCCGCAAAATGACGCGTTCAAGGGATGCTTCGCCGCGCCATATCTGATAGCGTGACGATATCGACCATCCGTGCAGCAAAGGCGTCGCCATGAAAACCATACTGATTGCGAATCCCAAAGGGGGTGCCGGCAAGACCACTTTGACCACCAATCTCGCTGGTGCATTGGCCGCGCGCGGCGAGACCGTGTATTTGTGGGATCTGGATCGACAGAAATCCTCGTTGCACTGGCTCTCGACGCGGCCCGCGCATCTGGCGCCGATCCAGCGCCTCGATAGCGCCCGCAAGTTGGACGTCGATGGCGGCGAAGGCGTGCTGGTGCTAGATTCGCCGGCCGGATTGCACGGCGACAAACTGGCCGAATTGATCAAGCGCGTCGAAAAAATCATTGTGCCGATCGTGCCGTCGAGTTTCGATTTCGCCGCGACGCGCGCGTTTCTCGATGAACTCATGCAGGAAAAAGCGGTGCGCAAAGGCAAGGCGTTTGTCGCCATCGTCGGCATGCGCGTGGATGCACGCACCCGTGCGGCGGAAAAGCTCGATGAATTCTTGGCACCCATCGATTTGCCGGTGCTCACGCACCTGCGCGATACGCAAAACTATGTGACCGCCGCGTTCGAAGGCAAATCGATTTTCGAGATGGCGCCGTCGAGCGTGGCGCAGGATCTCGCGCAATGGCAGCCGATTTTGAAATGGTTGGGGCGGTAGCGATTTAGCAGCCTGTCGGATTTAAGGAGAATCGGCTGCAAAATGAACTGGCCGGTGCATATTTCGCCGCTTTTCTGCGCCAATGGAACAACTATTGGCTTGAAGATCGTCAAAATCCGCCCTCGCCCAGTTCATTTTTAGTTTCGGCATAACCTAAAGGTTAGCCTACTCTGAAACTTCGTTTTCGCTTCGATTCCTTAAGTCCGACAGGCTGCTAGCCGGTTGTCGCCGCGACTCGCGCGGCCAGCCAATTCGTCACCAGCGGCCAAAGTGACGCTTCGCTTTGCGGTCTAAAGAAGCCGAAGTGGCCGATGCGCGCCATGCCGAAATCGGTCGCCTTGATCACCCGGTAGTCGGGGGTGATTTGCCGGTACGCCTCATGCAGCATTTTCGATCCGGCTTCGAGCAACAATTCGTCATCGGTGAAGGCGAGGCCGAGCACCGGAAACGCAGCACTGGCGTAGGCCTCGCGCGCGCCGGGTTCTCCACTCAACAGGTAGTCCTGTGTCAGGCACCAGCGCCGCCATTGCCGCATCGCGCCGGTCGGAATGTCGCCGATGATGCCGATTCGCGCACCCGGAAAGTAATCGAACGCCGCGCACAATGCGGGCGCCATGAGGTGCCACATGAACCAGGCTTTGTGTCGCAAGCTCGGCGTGTTGTGCCGCAACGAACCCGATCCCACCGCAATATTGACGAGGCCCGCCAAGCGCGCCCGCGATGGCAGCAGCGGCGCGCATTGTCCACCGAGGCTGTGGCCGACGGCGTACAGTGGCATGCCGGGGTTCGCGTCGGCGGCCAATGTCACCACGGCATCGAAATCGCGCGCGAACCAATCGGTGATATCCGCCTTCGAGCCGCGCATGCTGCCTTGCAAGGATTCGCCCGTGTCCCGGTAATCGAACGTCCACACGGTGTAACCCTGCGCGGCCAGATGAGCCGCGAACGGCGCGTAATACGATTGCGGTGTGGCCATCGCCGGGCCGACGACAACGCCACCTTTTTGCAATGCGCCGTTCGGCGGATCGAAACGATAGCCAATGAGTGCGCGCCCGTCGTGGGCATTAAGGGTGAGGCGATCCACGGGTTTGCGTATCCGATCGTAAGGAACATTGGGAATGGGTCGAAGGTCGGCTGAAATCCTCTCCCTCGTTCGAAGTTTTGCCGCGAACATCGCGGCACCGATTTGCGTCTTTTGAAGCCGATTATTTCGGAGCCTTGACGGATCTAGTCTTCGCGGCGGATTTCGTTTGCGCCGTCTTCGAGGTTGATTTCAATGTCTGCTTGACGGGTTTCGCGGCAGGCACCGCCTTCACCTTTGTGGCTTTGCCCGTGGCCGCCAACACCTGCTGATATTGCGCGATATAAGTCTTAGCCGGCACGCGGCGGATCGCTTCGCCAATTACGTCGAGCGCGAGATCCTCCACTTTCTTGAATCGCACGCAGGCCTTGCCCATGTCGAGTTTTTTGCCGGTCTTGGCCCAGGTCTCGCGGAACCAGCGCGCATGCGAGGTCTCGACGCCACGCGGCCCTTCCGCGCAACCGCAATACACCCCCATCAGATAAAGTGAAAGATAGTTTTTTTGCGACGCCAATCCGGCGAATGGCAACGGTTGTTTCGGATCGCAGTGATAGCCCGCCGGGAATACCGTGTGCGGAACGAAGTAACCGATCGCGCCGTACGACATGCCTTCCGCATAGTCCTTGTCCAGATTGGCGAGAATCACTTTTCGCACTGCCTCGACCGCCGCGCGGCGGTCATCGGGCAATGATTTTAGATACTCGTTGACGGTGGTCGCTTTGGATTGCACGGCATTCTCCCAAGCATTATCAAGAAGATTGAAATCGTAGCGCGCACTCGCTCGCCACGCAAGATCGCAATCAATACGTTTGACGGACGATGGCGCGGCTCAATGTCGTGCCGCCAAGCGTGTAGCGCATGGTTCCGGCGGTGGCGCTGGTGAAGGTAAACGTGGCCGATCCCGCCGACACCGCTGGATTGGTTCCCGTCCATGCTGCCGTGATCGGCGCGCCGCCCGTCACTTGAAAAAGTTCGCCCGTGCAACCGCTGGCCACCACCGGACAATTCGGCACTACATACCAGACCGGTTTGCCCGTGTTGTCATAGGTGTACCAGGCGGCAAAGACGATGCCGAATTGCTGCGTGAGCGACACCCCCCACCCTGATTCACTCTCGTTCCACCACAGATCCGTGTAATCGACCGCCGGCGGCGTGGTGCCAGTGGCGAGCGGTTGCAGCGTGATCGCTTTCGATGCGGTGACGCCATTCAACGTGAAATCGAATGCCCCCGCCGTCGTGCTCGCGAAGCTCAACGTGCCGCTACCCGCTTTCACGACATCCTTGGCGGACCCGTTCCAGGCCACCAAAGGCGATGTACCACCGGTGACGCGATAGATGTCGCCCGCGCAGGCGCTGTTGACGAGCGGGCAATTGGGGATCACATACCATGCCGGCTGCCCCGCCGCATCGTAGGTGTAGATGGCCGCGAAGATGATGTTGCCATGCTGGGTGAGGCTCATGCCCCAGCCCGATTGCGTCGCATTCCACCATAGGCCCTGGTAGCTGTTGGGGACGGCAAGGGCGGCGCTGACGAGTGCGACGTTTGACTTCTGAATCGTGTTGTTGGCGAGCGTACCGACGACGGGTAATTCGCTATATACGGTGCCGCCATTCACCAGCGGCAGCCGCGCAATCGTATCCACCACTGCCATGCTGCCGGCAGTGATTTCACCGAACACGGTATAGCCGCCATTGTCCACGTTCAGTGTCGAGCTGTTGTCGGCGAGATTGATGAACCACTGCGAGGTTGCGCTATTCGGGTCGCCACCTATCTTTGCCATGGCGATGGTGCCGCGCCGATTCGGGCGGGCAATATTGAATTCATTCGCAATTGGTGCAAAGGTTGCAATCGCGAACGGTCCAGCGGCCGCGTCACCCCATGCAAAACCGCCGCCCTGAATCACAAAGCCGGGCACGCTGCGATGGACAAACGAATTGACGTACTTTCCACTATTCACATAGGCCAGAAAGTTCGCCACCGTGCGCGGTGCCGCCGCATCGTACAACGCGATATCGATGGCACCGACATTGGTTTGCAGCCGTACCGTGGTCGCCTCCCCCGACGGAATTGCAATCAGCAGCGCGATGGGCAATGCGACAAGGGTGTTGAAAATAGTGCGGACAGCAGTCATTTTTTGCTCGATGGAATGAGTGTTTGGTATCGTGGCCCATCGCACAACCTTAGGCGGTTCAACGGCAACCGACGAGTTGCGCCGATAGTCTTTTCTGTCTCCCGGCGAACAACCACAAGGGTTGCGCCGGGGAGACAAATCATAGATTGGTGCCCAAAACCAGGTTGCGGTTAAGAAATAAGTCCAAGGTGCTTAAGCGGGTGCCATGGGTATCGGGGCAGTATTGTATTACGGGTAAATCATTTCGCGGCGGGCGCACTGAAATCAACCCCTGCCACCGCCTGCGCGGACAAGGTGCCGAGTTGCCCATAGAGGTCGAGAATGTTTCCCCGATCATTCGGATACACTCGGTTCGACAGGAAAACAAAAAAAGTCTTCGAGTAGGGATCAATCCACAGGATGCAACCGGTGAATCCGGTGTGGCCGAAACTGCTGATGGGAAACACGCGGCCGCGTGGCCGTGAGAAAGGCGAGTGGATATCCCAGCCCGCGCTGCGAAGCTCGGTGATGCCGGTGGGCGATTGCACTTCGCGCATCAGGCGCACACTCTCGCGGCTCAACACGCGTACGCCATCGCTGCCGTCGTCATTAACTGCTATCCCGTCGTTTACTATCATTCGCGCATAACGCGCGAGATCGGCGGCGGTGATGAATACGCCGGCCGAACCACCGACGCCGCCCATGAACCGCACCGTCGGATCATGTACGACGCCGCGCAGTTCGCCGCCGTCGGCGAGATCGCCATGCAATTTCTGTGTGGCGCGGTCGAGCAATTGCTGGGTCGGGGCGATACGCTCGCGCGGGATTCTTTTCAACGGCAAGTAGCCGGTGTCGTGCATGCCGAGCGGATCAAACAATCGCGTTTGCGCGAATTGATCGAGCGGCATTCCGCTGATGCGTTGAACCAGGATGCCGAGCAGGGTGAAATTGATATCTGAATAGCGAAAAAATGTGCCAGGCGGATGCGTCACGGTTTGCTTGCACGCAAGTGCCAATGCGGCGGCTTCACCGCGCCACACAGGCGTCGAAGGCAGCCCCGCCGCGAGGCCGGACGTGTGGGTGAGCAAGTGTCTGAGCGTAATGGCGTCCTTGCCGCCACCCGTGCACTCGGGGAAATATTCGATCAGCGGCGCATCGATCTTGAGCTTGCCTTCCTCGATCAACAACATCACCGAGGGCGCGGTGGCGATGACTTTGGTCAGCGAGGCCGCGTCGAAGACGGTATCGAGCGTGATTTTCTCGGCGTTGGCGTCGTAGGTGTGACGGCCATAGGCTTTCTGGTACACGGCGCTTTCCTGGCCTTTCCGGCGTTCAAGCCAATACACCGCCCCCGGCATTTGCCGACGGTCGATGAATGATTCGATGGCGGCGTCAATCGGTGCCAACCGGTCGGGATCGAGAATAGAAGGATCAATGCGATGCTGGCACGCCGAAAGTTGCGTCATCGCGATCATCGCACTGAGTAGCGCGGGAAGGACGAGACGATGGCGGAGAGGCGAATCGTGCATGGCCCGATGGGCATTGCCGATCAAAAACCCGATCCCGGCTGCTTCAGGAATTCGATTTCCTCCGGCGTTGAGACGCGTCCGAGCGCCGCGTTGCGGTGCGGAAATCGACCGAAGCGGCGGATGATGACGAGGTGCTTTTCCGCCCATATATGCAGCTCGCGGGTCTCGCGAAATCCGGACAGCTCCGTCATCAGGCGCACACAGAGTTCCTGATCCGGCACATTTTCACTGTGCTCCAACGGCAAGTAGATGAACATGCGCTCCACCGGACGCAACGCGCGATCGTGCTCCTTCGCGAGCGCATGCCGCGCCGCCCGGCGCGCCATGTGGTCGGCCTCGAAGGCGCGCCGTGTGCCGCGAAACATGTTGCGCGGAAATTGATCGAGCGCCACGATCAGCGCGAGACATGCGTAAGGCTGGTGAATCCAGTCGGCAAATGCTCCATCGACGGCGCGCTCGTAGATGTCGAGAAGCTGCGCGCGGATCTCGGCGTCGAACCCGTCATCTTTCTTGAACCACTGCGCGCGGCTCTGTCCGCGTTCCTTGCCTTCGCCGAACCAGAAAGCCAGTATTTTTTGCGCGTCGGCGGCCAAATTGGGTGGTGTGATCATGCTGCCATCATAAGCGACTTGTTCGGCGGTTCCCTAAGTGAATTCCCGGTTTATCATATCGGCCCGCGATATCAATCTCAAGGAAAAAACATGATCGGCTATGTCACACTGGGCACCAACGATTTGGCGCGCGCCGCCAAGTTTTACGACGAACTGCTTGGCGCGATCGGTGCGAAGCGATTCATGGAGTCGGATCGCTTCATTGCCTGGTCCGTAAACCCGACCTCGCCCGGTATTGGCCTCACCAAACCATTCGACGGAAAGCCCGCCACAGTGGGCAATGGCGTGATGGTGGCCTTGGTGGTCGACAGCAAGGAAAAAGTCGATACGCTGTACAACAAAGCAATGTCGCTCGGTGCCACCGACGAAGGCCCGGCAGGTCCGCGAGGCGAAGGATTCTACGCCGGCTATTTCCGCGATCCTGACGGCAATAAGCTCAATGTGTTTTGCATGGCGTGAAGCGGGGGAGGAGCAAGGACGCAACGATGTCCCTGCGGACATCTTTGCGCCTTGCGAGTCCGAGCGGCATGCAGGCCGCGAGGTGGGTATGCGCCGCGCGCGGCGTGCCCGTCGAACCGGCAGGCCTCTGGACTGCCGTGGGGCGGCGCAGGAATGTAGGACGGGTGGAGCGTAGCTCCACCCATCCTACGAAACGCGGAATCGCGAACGCCACACCTTTGTCAATCCCCCATCGCTGTCTTGACCTCGCGCGCATGCACCGCATCTCCCGCCAACACCATCGGTCCGCTTCCCGACCAGCGGTCGAGATAAAGATAAATCACCGGCGTGATGAACAGCGTAATCACTTGCGAAAACACCAGGCCGCCAACCACCGCGAGACCCAGCGGTTGACGCAATTCGGCACCCGCGCCCAGACCAATGGCGATCGGCATCGCGCCCATTAGCGCGGCCAGGGTCGTCATGATGATCGGCCGGAAACGCAGCAGGCAGGCAGTACGAATCGCCTGATGCGGCGACATGCCCTGGTTGCGCTGCGCATCCAGCGCGAAATCGATCATCATGATCGCGTTCTTTTTCACAATGCCGATCAGCATGACGATGCCGATGGTGGCGATGATCGACAGATCCATGCCGAACAACCACAACGTCAACAACGCGCCGACCGCTGCGGACGGCAGGCCGGCGAGAATGGTTAGCGGGTGGATGTAGCTCTCGTAAAGCACGCCCAGCAACACGTAAATCACCAGCAGCGCCGCCACAATCAGGATGACCTGGCTGCCTTGTGAGGACTGGAATGCCGCCGCATCGCCGCCCCACGCGGTCAGCACGCTCGGCGGAAATTTGAGTTGATTGCGGTACTGTTCGATCTTTTTCGACGCGTCGCCCAGCGCCACGCCGGGTGCCAGATTGAATGACATTGTCAATGCCTCCAATTGTCCGGCATGGTTGATCGAAGTCGCGCCGGTTTCGCGCTTGACCGTGCCGAGCGCCGACAGCGGCACCAGTCGGCCACCCTTGGTGCGCACGAATACTTTGTTGAAGGCACTTTCGTCGGCGCGATCTTCGTTGCCCACCTGCATGATCACCTGAAAACTATCGACGGACGTGAAGATGGTCGCAATCTGGCGCTCGCCGAAGGCCGAATACATTGCGCTGCGGATGTCCTGAACATTCACGCCCATCGCGTTGGCGCGTTCGCGGTCGATATCGAAGCGCGCCTGCAAGCCTTTCAATTGCGCGTCGCTGGTCACATCACGAAACAGCGGATCGGCGCGCACCAGATTCACCATGCCATCGGCCGCCGCGCGCAGCGCGATGTTGTCGACACTCTTGAACGAGTACTGATAGCGCGACTTGCTGGGGCGGCCACCCAATCGCAGATTCTGCAACGCGTTCGGAAACACGTTCACCCCAGCCACGGCACGCGTTTCGCGGCGCAAGGCTTCCACCACCTTCGACATCGGCGGACGTTGTCCGCGCGGCTTCAGCGTCACAAAAATACGGCCGGAATTGCCGTCAAAGGCGTTGACAATGGCGGTGTCGATCGCCGCGTTAGCACGGATCACCTCGCCGGTGCGTTGCAGCAGCGCACTCATCGCCGGGAAGGAAATGTCCTCCACCGCCTCGACCGTGATGAGAATCTGGCCGATGTCTTCTTCCGGAAAAAATCCCTTCGGCAAGTGATAAAACAAGAAACCGGTCGCGATGAAGGTCGCGACGGCACCGCCAAGCACGAAACGTTTCCGAGCGAGTGCGACATCCAGCGCGCGCTCATAGCGCGAGTGAATCCACTTGAACATGCGCTCGAACCACGCAGTCCAGCGCTGCGCCCGTCCGCCCGCTTCATGCGGTTTCAGAAACCGGCTGGCCAGCATCGGAATCAAGGTAAGCGACACCATCGCCGACACCAGCACGGCGACGCCGACGACCACGGCGAACTCGTGGAACAAAAGTCCGATCACGCCCGGCATGAAAAATATTGGGATGAACACCGCCACCAGCGAAATCGAAATCGAGATGATGGTGAACGTCATTTCGCGCGAGCCCTGCAACGCGGCCTGCATCGGTTCCATGCCGTCTTCCATGTGGCGCACGATATTTTCCAGCACCACGATCGCGTCATCGACCACCAATCCCACTGCGAGCGTCAACGCCAGCAGCGAAATATTGTCGAGGCTGTAACCGAGCCAATAGACGATCGCCAACGTGCCGACCAATGAAATCGGCAACGACAAGGCCGGAATAATCGTTGCCATCACGTGCCGCAAAAAGACGAAGATCACCAGCACCACCAACACGACGGTGAGGCCCATGGTGAGCTTGACGTCGTGTATCGAATCGCGAATCGACTGCGAACGATCGTTACGCAGTTTGATCTCGATCGACGGCGGCAATTGCTCGGCGAGGCGCGGCAGCATCGCCTTGATCGCATCGACCGTGGTCACCGTGTTGGCGTCCGGTTGGCGGCGGATCGACATCGTGATCGCGCGCTCGCCGTTCGCCCAGCTCGCCGTTTTGACCGATTCCACACTGTCCTCGACCAGCGCGATATCACCGAGCCTGACCGGGCCGGCGGCGGTCGAGGCGATGATCAGATTGGAAAATTCGGCGGCGCGAGTGAGCTGGCGGTTAGCGGTAATAACCAGCGTCTGGCGCGCGCCTTCAAGCGTGCCCACCGGCGTATTCGCATTCGCCGCGCGCACGGCGGCCGATACATCGTCGAGCGTGAGCCCGCGCGAGGCGGCCGCCTCGGGATCAATGCGCATGCGGATCGCGAATTTCTTCCGGCCATTGATGTCCACCTGCGCCACACCCGGCAACGTGGAAAGCGAAGGCATGATCAGATTCTCGGCGTAGCTGTTCAATTCCGACAGCGCCATCGAGGGCGAAATCAGCGTCAGAAAAATAATCGGCGAATCCGCTGGATTCACTTTGCGATACGAGGGCAGCGTCGTCATCTCGATCGGCAGCGACCGTTGCGCGCGCAGCAATGCCGCCTGCACGTCCACTGAGGCGGCGTCGATGTTGCGATCCTGATCGAACTCCAGCGTGATCTGCGAGGCGCCGAGGCTGCTGGTCGAACTCATGACATTGACCGCGGCGATGGTCGAGAACTGACGCTCAAGCGGCGTCGCGACGGCGGAGGCCATTGTCTCGGGGCTGGCGCCGGGCAAGTTCGCCGTCACCTGGATGGTTGGCGTGTCGTATTGCGGCAGCGCAGAAATCGGAATCTTGGAATAAGCAAGCGCACCGGCAACGATGACGGCCGCATTGAGCAGCACCGTCATGATCGGCCGGCGTATGCAGAGCTCGGAGATATTCATCGCATCCTCCTATTTGCTGCGTGGAGTTGAATCTTTTCCGGGGGGCTCAACTTCGCGCGGCGCGGCATCAATTTTGTCGCCACCTTTACCGCCGGCTTTGTTGCCTGACTTGCCCGCACTCTTGCCTGTCTTCGCCGGGTCACTCTCGACGACGACGCTCTCTTTACGCACATTCTGCGCGCCTTCGACCACCACCCGCGCACCGGCTTTGATGGCAGCACCGCCTTTGACGACCGCCACGCCGGCTTGATTCAATTCGACCTCGATGGGGGTGTTGGTGACTTTGCCGCCCTCGCCGACGACGTAGACGAATTTCAGCTCCGGCCCGGTTTGAACGGACTGCACCGGCACCACCAGCGCGCCCGGCAGCGTGCGCGCCGACAGCGACACATTGACAAACATGCCCGGCCACAACGCGCGCTCACCATTGGCAAACGCGGCCTTCATCGCGATGGTGCCGCTGGCACTGTCGACGGTGCTTTCGACGAAGGTGAGTTTGCCGGTCAATGTTTGCTTGTGCGGTGCCGCCAATTCGATCGAAACCGGCAACGTTCCCGCTGCCAATGCGCGCTGCACATGCGCGAGTTCGCGCTCGGGCAGCGCGAACGACACGCCGATCGGATCGATCTGGCTGATCGTTACCAATGCCTGCGTGCTCTGCGCGCTGGGCTGCACGAGGCTTCCGACGCGCACGTTGATCGCCCCGGTGCGGCCGGAAAACGGCGCGCGGATTTCGGTGAAACTGCGCGCCACGCGGCTCGCTTCCGCGGCGGCTTCATCGACCGCCAATTGGCCTCTCAATACATCGGCCTGATTGATCGCGGTGTCGAGCGCGGATTGTGAAATGAATTTTTGCTGGAACAATTCACGTTGGCGCAGAAGATTGCGTTCCGTGTTGGCGAGATCGCTTTTCGATTTGATGACTTGCGCCTCGGCCTTGCGCAAATTGGCTTCCTCAGCGCGCGCATCGAGCGTGAACAAGCGATCTCCCTTGCTCACGTTCTGGCCTTCGATGATGTGAATGGTCTGAATCGTGCTCGAGACTTGCGCGCGAATATCGACCGCCTGTAATGCGACTACCGAGCCGTTGGCGATCACGGTGACCGGCAAATCCTGCTGCTTGATGAGGGCAGTCGTGACCGATACCGGCGCGCCGCCGCCGCGTGCCGCCGACGGTGCGGCACCGCCGTCCGATCGCGACGAAAGCCACCACGCGCCGCCGCCGGCTGCCAGCAGCGCGAGTGCGCCGACCATCATCATCCCGCGACGGGAAATTGAACCAGAGTTACGTTGCGCAAGAGTGATCATTGTTGGGCCGGATGTGTGTGATTCCAGGACGCGACGCGTCCGGGCTGTTCTGAATTGTCCGCATTGTCCGGGAAAGCGGCAAAGTCCGCGTTGACCGGATTCAAGCGCCCGGCGATTTACCGAGCCGCCTTCCGCCCACGTGCGCGCAATTTGTCATAATGATGACATCAACTTTTTATTCCATCTACGCTGCGATTCCTCCATGCAAGACGACGATTTCGATTTCACCAAACCACCGCCCGGCACCGGCGCGCCGACCGCCAGCGCATCGGCCCCGTTCAAGCCGGCGATTAGCAAGTTCTACGATTCGGCCGTGGCGACGCGGCTCTTCAAGAGCTCCGGCAAACCCGAGCAATTTCCGGTCGGCACCACGCTATTCATCGAAAACGAGAAATCCGGCAAGCAGGGGTTATTCGGCAAACGCGTGGTTCACCGCATGTATCTCGTGACCGCCGGCGAAGTCGCCTTGAGCCGCGGCGGCAAGCCACTGGATACGATCAAGCCGGGCGAAATTTTCGGCGAGATGGCGGTCATCAGCGATTCGGCGGGAGGTGCCACCCGCAGCGCCACGGCCACCGCCAAGACCGATTGCCAGGCCTATTCGCTTGATGCCGAAGAGCTTCAGACAGCGTTGCAAACCACGCCGGAATTCGCGCTGATGCTGATGAGCGTGATGTTCGACCGGCTCCGCTTCGTGGCGGCGCGTCTTGCCACACGCAAAGTCGTGGCGGGTGCGCGCACCGCACGCGAGGGTGCCACCTTTTCGCCCGAGTTGCTCGCGCGCGTGGACGACGCATTGCAACACGCCACCACCGTCCGCTATGACGCCGGCAAAGCCATCATGCGCGAAGGCGAGGCGGGCGTCAGCATGTATCTCGTGATGGAAGGCAAGGTAGGTATTTTCATCCGCGACAACGAAGTCGAGACCGTCAACGCCGGTGGTACGTTCGGTGAAATGGCGCTGGTCGATCAATCACCGCGCACCGCGAGCGCACTCTCGAAAACCGATTGCGTGCTGCTGTCCGTGAACCGCACCGCGCTGATCACGCTGGTTAAAACCCATCCGGCTATCGGGGTGGCGATGCTGCGTTCGATCGCAGATCGGTTGCGGCATATGAATTCGCTGTTGGCCTGAGGGCACCTCGTTTAGGGTGACGGGTTTTCCTGAATATCGAACTCTATATTCGGCGCGGCGTTTCGGACTTTTTTGCTCTGAGAGGCCCGCCAATGCTAGGGTTTGCCCTCAACCTACCCATTTCCTCGCATTGCGAAACATCCGCATCCATGGGCTGACTGCCGGACGACCCGGCGCATCCGCCGCAGGCCAATTGTGGGGACGATACGATAAGTTCACGTTCAACGCGACCCGTTCCGGGTGCGGCATCATGATCGTGAAGCGGCCATCGGGGGTGGTGAAGGCGGTCATGCCGAGCGGAGAGCCGTTCGGGTTGGCGGGAAATTGTTCCGTCGCGCGGCCACGGTTGTCGACGTAATTCGCGGCGCAGAGCCAACGCACCGCATCGCGCTGCGCGATATCGCGAAATACCGCGCGGCCTTCGCCATGCGCGGTGACCACCGGCAAACGCGAACCGGACATTCCGGCAAACAGTATCGATGGCGACTCGCCGATTTCCAGCAGCACCGTGCGCGCCTCGTATTGCTCGCTCGCGTTTTTTTCAAAGTGCGGCCAATTGGCGGCCCCCGGAATAATCTCGTGCAGATTCGACATCATCTGGCAGCCATTGCAAACCCCCAGCGCGATGGAATCGCTGCGCTTGAAAAACGCCTCGAACTCGTCGTGCGCGCGCGCCTTGAACAGGATTGATTTCGCCCAGCCTTCGCCGGCACCCAGCACATCGCCATAGGAGAAACCGCCGCAGGCGGCGAAGCCACGGAAGTCTTTCAACGATTGCCGACCCGCAATAATGTCGCTCATGTGAACGTCGATGGCGTCGAACCCGGCGCGGGTAAATGCATGCGCCATTTCGAGTTGGCCATTCACGCCTTGCTCACGCAGGATGGCGATGCGGGGTTTCGCGATGTTGATGAACGGTGCCGCGATGTCGTCGGCGGAGTCGAAGGTAAGATTCGCGTTCAAGCCGGGATCTGACGCGTCGTTTAACCGCGCAAATTCTTCGCGCGCCGTGGCGGAATTGTCGCGCATCGATTGGATCAGATGGCTGGTTTCGCTCCAGGCCGATTGCAAATCGACACGTTTCTCGGCAAGCAATGGTCTGGTGGCGCGGATCACGCGCA
>JANPBQ010000077.1:0-29019 GCA_031430555.1 Betaproteobacteria bacterium | reverse complement strand
ACAATCGCCGTTGTTTCAAAATGCATCCCAACGTTCCATCAGCCGCAAGGGCAGCCAGGGGTCGAATGAATGGTTCCATGTCGCAACTGAATTGAAGCCGAAGGCGTTGCCGGCGGCGGTGATTCCCGGCGAAAAAGCAGTAGATGCTGATGCCGCTGCGACGCAGCCAGTTGTGCCAACGACCGCGGCACCGGCAGTCGACTCCGCAGGCGGCGCAAGCAATGCGGCCGCAGGGGCCAACGCCAACAACCCGTCTGGCCCATCGATGCCGGCGGCACCCGCCGCTCCCGCAGCGACAAAGCCGGCAACGGCCCCGGTAGAGCCGGCGAATGCGAACGCGACCAATCGGAAGCAGCCATGACCAAGCAAACACTGCCCGGCTGGCTGCCGAACAATCCGCGCGAACGGCGGATTCTCGCCGTCGCAATTCTGGCGTTGATGGTGGCGGTCGTCGTCGCAGCCATCAGCGTGCCGGTGTTTTTGCTGCACCGTCATTACGATGAGAATCTCGCCCGGATGACGCGCCAATGGAAAAGCCAAACCAGTTTCAATGCGATGCGCCCGCAGGTGGCGCGCGCGCTTGAGGCCTTGCGGGCCAAAGAAGTCCGCAAGCTTTTCTTGAAGGGCACCACCAGCGCGCTTGCTTCGGCGGAATTGCAGGATCAAGTGCGGCAGGTGGTGGAAAGCAACGGTGGAAGACTGATCTCGGCGAGTGCCAACGCGCCCAAGGACGATGGCGCATACCGCATCGCGACGGCGAATTTTCAACTCAACATCAGCAACATCAATTTGCGCCGCATGTTGCATGCGCTGGAGTCGAAAGAGCCTTACCTTTTCAATGACAATCTGGTGATCCGCGCGCAAGTGCCGTTCGGCTATCGCCCGCCACCGGGCGCGACCGAGCCTGATTTGTTCGTGCAGATGGATGTATCGGCGATTGCGCATATTGGCACCGACGCGGCGACCGGCGCGCCAAAACCTGCGGCTGGGGGCAAGGCATGAGCCCGACGATGACGATTTTTTGGCAGCGCTATGGGTTGACGGCGATCTTCGGGATCGTGTCGCTCGGGTTGTTGGCAGCGATAGGCGTTGAAACGGGTTTTGGCTCAGCGATTCGCCCGGCGCTGCCTTCGCCAACGGGCATGGCGCGATCCTCCGATATCCTCGCGACGCAGCCGGTTTTCGCGTTGCCGCCGCTGGACAGCGCATTCAAGGAAACCGGTGAGCGCCCATTGTTCACCCCCTCGCGTCGACCGGCCGCCGTGAATCTTGCCGCCAATGTGCCGGCAATGAAAAAAGGCCAGTTCAAACTCAATGGCACCTCGGTGAGCAATGATCTCGCCTTGGCCTTCCTGTTCGAAACGGCAACGGGAAAAACGGTGCGGATCACCAAGGGCAAAGAGATCAACGGCATGACGCTGGAGACGGTTGAGGCAAATCGGATTGTGTTGAAGCAAGGTGAGGAAACCGAAGAACTTACCCTGCGTACCGCAGCATCGCCGCCTGCGCCGCCAAAACCCCCAGCACCTCCGGCACCCGTACCCTCTGCGCCCGGTTCGCCGCCCATGCCGGGCAATCCTGGTGCGCCGCTGGCCAATGTGCAGCCAGTCGCCGGCGTGAATGTTGGCGTGCCGTCTCAAGCGCAGTCGCGACCGCAGCCGGTTGGCAATCCGCTTGTACCACTGCCGGGGCAATCGCAATTGCCGGGATTCGTCTTACCATCCGGTGCCGCGGCAGCGGCGCAGGCGGCACCACCAGTTGAAGACGGCAATACCCAGCAACGTCGTCGGCGATTCCAGGGGACGCCACAACAATGAACCTTTCGGAAATTGTGAAGTGCACGAAACCGAACCACTTGTCGCGCGAGCGTGTTTTGCGAGACTTTTGAACAGAAACCAATGATGCCCAATAAAACCAAATTAGATACCGCCGTGATCGCGATCCTGATCATGTTCGCATTGAGCGCCTGCGCCGCGATACAAGGAGCTGCGGATCCCGCGCCGAAACCTGCGCGACCAACAACCATCACCTCAGGACCATTGCCGCCGCAACCGGTCGTGCAAGACGTTGCTGCGCGCGCCAAGGATGCGCTGGTCGTGTCGGGAACCGGCAATTTCGTCAAGGCGACACCCCCCGAGGTGCCCGCGCCGTCAGGTCCGGAAGAATTCAGCCTGAATTTTGAGGCCACCGACATTCGCGCCATCATTCAGTCCATCATGGGCGACTATCTTCGCGAGTCGTTCACGATTCATCCGGCGACCACTGGCACCGGAACGATTCGCCTGTCGAGGCCGGTTTCGCGCAAGGATCTGATCCCGATCCTCGAAATGATGTTGCGCCAGAATGGCCAGATCATGTTGCGCGAAGAGGGGCTCTACAAAATCATGCCAGCCGCGCAAGGCACGCGGGGCTCCATTTCTCCGCAAGTCGGCACCTCCAAGACACCTTTGCCGACCGGTTTTTCGGTGCAGATTGTGCAACTCAAGTATGTCGGCGCGGCGGATATGTTGCGCATACTGACGCCATACGTGACCGATCCTGCCGCCTCCGTTCAGATCGACGCAGTGCGCAACCTGGTCATCATTTCCGGCACACAGCGCGAATTGCGCCATCTGTTCGACGTCATCGATTTGTTTGATGTGGATTTTTTGGCGGGCTATTCGGTGGGGCTATTCCAGATGTCGACCGACGTGAAAGCGTTGGCGGCAGATTTGGATCGTATCTTTGGCTCCGCCGCGCAAAGTCCGCTCGCGGGCATCGTCAGAATTATCCCGATCGAGCGTATGAATGGGTTGCTGGTAGTTACGACGCAACCCAAATACCTTGAAGAGGCGAGGAAATGGATTGATCGACTCGATCGCGCAGGGGGGGCTTCGGGCGGAATGCGCTTGAACGTGTATCCCGTGCAGCACGGCAAGGCCGAAAAACTCGCGCAGTTGCTGAGCGAGGTCTATGGCAACAAACAATCTTCAACCGGTCCCACCTTGGCACCGGGTCAGCGGCCCGCACAAATTGCGACACCGTCAACCGTGCCCGGGCAACCTGCTGCTGCAGCGTCTGCTGCGCAATCGCTGATATCCTTCGCCGGCAGCGGCGTATCCGTGTCGAAAGACGTGCGCATCATTGCGGACAATGACAACAATGCGTTGCTGATTTTGGCGTCGCCGTCGGACTACGAAACGATTCAGGGTGCATTGCGGCAGCTTGATGTCGCGCGCCGCCAGGTGTCGGTGGAAGTATTGGTGGCCGAAGTCACGCTGAACGATGAGCTCAGTTTCGGCATTGAGTGGTTTATCAATGCGCGCCTTAACACGGTCGGCGCATTGCGAGATTCAACAGCGGGCTTGCCGCGGCTCCCGGGCTTGTTTAACTCCTCCGGGACGGCGGTCACCGATCCGCGCTCATTGGTTCCGACCGCATCCGGATTGCAACTCATCAATATCGGGCCGGGCGGCGATATCCGCGCGGTTTTGCATGCACTCGGAACAGACGGACGCTCAAAGGTGATATCTACACCGCGGGTAATGGTTCTCGACAATGAAAAGGCGACCATTAATGTCGGTGACCAGATATCTGTTGATACCGGTTCATCAACGGGCACCACGACCGGCGGCAATGTCGTCACGACCCGCCAATATCTTAGTACCGGCGTGATCCTGACGGTGACGCCGCGCATCAATGCGGGTGGGCGGGTAACGCTGGACGTGAATCAAGAGGTTAGTTCACCTGGCCCGGGCTCAAATCCTACAATATCGACGCGCAAAGCCCAGACCGTGGTTACGGTCAGCTCCGGCGAAACGATGGTACTGGCGGGATTGATTGCCGATACCAACACGGCGGGATCATCTGGTGTGCCGCTACTTTCTAAAATTCCACTTATCGGCGGATTGTTTGGAACCCAGAGTCTCATAAAGAAGCGCACTGAGCTGGTTCTCCTAATTACCCCGACTGTCGTAACCAATCCTGAAGACGCGCGAGCCGTCACCGACGAGATCCGGAAAAAGCTACCTTCTCTGGAAGCCTACCTACCAAGGCCAACAAAATAATACTATTGGTATCAAAAAGTGACTATTTTAGAAAAACCACTGTTTTTGTGTTGACGGCGAATGCGGTTTTCATTACGCTCTGTCGCTCGAAGTTGTTACTTAAGACTTTACTTTAACTACTTGCTTGAAGAACTGGATTCGTTGTGCGATTTTTGAATTTACTTAAAGTGGCAATATGTGGTTCCCAGCTGTATTTGGCGGTCGGATGTGCTGTAGTCCCGCTGGCTCCGGTGACGCCCGAACAAGCTGTAAAGCTTAGGGCGCAGGCTAGGTGGGACGCCTTGGTTGCAGGTCAATTAGACAAAGCGTTTGAATTCATAACGCCATCTGGGCGCAGCACGTTGCCATTCGACGTTTTTCGCGGCAGACTGAGCGGAACCAGTTGGCGTAAGGCGTCGGTGACTTCCGCGATATGTGAGCCTGAAGTATGCGATGTGACAGTAACGCTTGAAGTTGATGTATTGCCAAACTTGCCTCAGCAGATACCCACTAGTGAGAAATGGCTCTTGGTTGACGGCAAATGGTGGTTTGTCTACCGGGGTTAGTGCCCAATAAAGTCAGTTCTAGCAATCGAAGGTGCAAAAAAGTAATACTCGAAAATGCATAAAGTAATACCATTACAACAGTAATTGGACGCAGTGCAAATTGTTTGAAAAACTGGATTAGCTAGTATAGAATCCGCACGTTGTAGCCTCTAAAGTGATCACTTTATCCCCCAAAGGAGTAACTCAAAAAATGAACGCCTTGAAAATGAAATCCCTGCACGTTGCCGTGCTGGCTGGCTTGGCAGCAGTCGGCGCCGCAGGTACCGCAGAAGCGGTGCACATCAACCCGGACGGTCTGGGACAAGTACTGCTTTTCCCGTACTACACCGCGCGCGCCGGTCAATTTACGGCAATTTCGATTGTTAATACCCAAGCCAATACAAAAATCGTCAAAGTCCGCTTCCTCGAAGGCAAAAACAGCCGCGAAGTACTTGACTTTAACCTGTTCATGTCCCCGAACGACGTATGGACCGGTGCGGTAGTCGGAACGACCGCAGGTGCCCGTTTGATTTCGAATGACAATTCATGCGTAACGCCGTCGGATTTGTTCGCGGAAACGCGCAATGACGGTTTGGGTAACGCATTGAACGCCTTCAAGAACTATGAGTATGCGTTCGCCAATGCCGACAATTCGTTCCAGACGCTGGATCGTACCCGCGAAGGCTATTTTGAAGTCATTGAAATGGCGGTTGTTGACGATGATGCGAATCCCGCCACGGCACCGGCTGGTACCGCCGCAACGGTAACGGCATTCATTAAGCACAATAGCGCCGGCGTTCCCGCCAACTGCGGTGCACTGGATGCATTCGACGGTTCCACGCTGACGGCGATTCGTTTCCCGAACGTTGGCGCGGCGATTACCTCGCCTCCGCGCGGTGGTTTGGCAGGTCGTGCGAGCATTATCAATCCCTCAACTGGCGCAAATTACACGTTTTCGCCGACCGCGGTCGACGCATGGACAAATATCAACGCTTATACTCAGTCCGGTTCAATTTCGCCGAAGCTGATTGACGTGTCTCCTCTCACCAGCAATATTTTCACCGCTGCTGGTGTGGTGACTGCAACGTGGCCAATTGGCCCGGGCGCGATGTCCGCCGTGCTGATGCGCAACACCGTTCAAAACGAGTTCATTCTTGACTCGGCTACTTCATCTGCCACCGACTGGATCGTTACGTTTCCGACGAAACGTTACCTCGTTGCCAATGGAGCTGGCGTTGCCGCCGCAGGACCATTTGCGAACAACTTCCATACGGCTACGGATGACGGCTCATGTGATCCGTACTCGGTTTCCGTGTTTAACCGCGAAGAGCAGGCACCGTCCGGTGGATCGGTGTTGTTGCAGCCGTCGCCGTTGCCGAATATCACGGTGTCCGGTTCGCAAATGTGCTGGGAAGCCAACGTTATTCCTTTCGGAACGGCAAGCTTGCTCGGTTCGACAAACACCGCCCCGCTGGTCTCGTCGCTACAGTCGTTTGTTTCGGGTGCAACATCTGTTGCCGTCGCACCGGCGACGCCAACTGCCCGCGGCACGCAAGGGCCAAATGGCTGGATGGTAATTAACTTTAACTTCCCCAACGGGTCTAATCCGCCAAGCAGCTTGGCAACAAATCTCCAAGCGTTGGATCCGACCAGTGGTTCTACCACGGCATTGGGAGCGGCACCGGTTCCTTTTGGCGCAGCACCCTCAGGCCGTCACTTTGGCCTGCCGGTTGTTGGCGCAATGGTTCACAACTACAAGAACACCGGAGTTGTGTCAACCTACGGCGCAGCAGTTGATCATAAATTCACACGCTTGATCAACCCGTAATCGGCAACTTGAAACTGAGGCATTTTCAAGCCTAGTAAAGATGTATATGCAACGAACAAAAAGGGGTGCGATGCACCCCTTTTTGTTTTTTTGTGAGGCGCATCACTTTGAAATTTGGCAGTCCATGCAAAAATGTAGAGTTGAACTAATTGCTGGGCACCAGGTCGCAGTTAAAACTATATTCATTGACACCCCTCTACCCTTAGGAACCCAATGAGCACTTCGGATTTTAGAAATCTATTTGTTGCACTTTTTCTGTCGATCGCCGGACTTGGTTCCGTGCTCGCCCAAACAATCACCGTTAATGGTGGGACAACGCCTTGTCCAAATGCCAAAGTCACGTTTGGTGCCGGCACGATAGCGATAGATACGGGAGGTTGCGGAACGACAGCGACCCCGCCGACGATTACGGTTTTCTCACCGCCTGCGGGGACAGTCAGTTCGGCGTACAGCTATCCATTTGGTGCCACTGGCACACCGACCCCAGCGTGGAGCATTGTTGCGGGTACCCAGCCCAATGGGTTGACCTTATCAAGCGCAGGCGTATTGAGTGGAACCCCAACGACCGCCGCCAGCTTTACGTTCACTGTTCAGGCCGCAAATGGCGCCTCTCCCAATGCGACGCAGCAGGTCACCATTCTGATCAATCCGCCAAGTGGACCGCCTGTGATTACAAGCCTCGCGCCGCCATCTCCAGTCCTTGGCCAGAATTACAGCTTCACACCTTCTGCAACGGGCGCACAACCCATCACATGGAGCGCCCCGGGAAGACCCGCATGGGCGTTATTTGACACAAATACTGGCGCGCTTTCGGGCACTCCCACCGCCGGAATGACATCATTTACGCTGACCGCGATGAACTCCGTGTCAAGCGTCATGCAAAATGTTACGTGGAACGTCACCGCGCCGATTGCGCCCGCAATTACCAGCGGGAATCCGACGGCAACAGGTACCGTTGGCACCGCTTACAGCTTCCCGTTTGCTGCCAGCGGCAGTCCGACCATCGTCTGGACGATCAATAGCGGGGCACCTCCGACCGGCGTGACGATCAATTCGAGTACCGGCGTCCTGAGCGGAACGCCGACTACTGCGGGTACCTATACATTTACCGTGAAGGCGGCCAACGGAACAATGCCCGATGCGATTGCACCCGCCACGCCAAACAACTTCTCGGTAACGATCAGCCCCAATGCAGGTTGCGCGGGGACAACGGATATCAGTGGCGCTTGCATACCATCCCCGTCAAAGACCGCTACCACCAATCCCGCAAGTCACGCTGGCGTGAACGGGGCGGGTGAACTCTACGCATGGTCGGTAAATCCCGCACGCTGCGATAATACGGTTCCGACGATCACCTCGTCTTGGCACCATATTTTTGACATTGGCGAACACGGAGATCAAGGTAAGCTCGACAACTTCGATATGGGGCCGAATGAGGCGATGACTTTCGAGTTCACGCCCACCGCGCTTGGTCCTGGCCAGGTTCTCATAGGGTCGAATGGAAGGTTGCCGTTCCCCGCGACCTTTGTGAGTATATCGACGAAGCCGTGCGACTTTAATCTCGCCAAACTAAGTGCGCCCCCAGCAAGGGACTACTGTTTCGCAAGCGCTACTGCCGACAACGGGATTGGCTATGAAGTAACGAACGGCACGGTTTTGTTCGGCTGTAAGCTGACGCCCGGTACGAAGTACTACTTGAACATCCGCTGGCAGGATGGTCGGCCGGGAAGTAGCGCGAACATGGCAGATTCGTGTGCGGCACGTGGCCTATCACGATGCGGCCTATATACGCAGTTCCGACGCTAGACATAAATATCAACCATGGGCAGGCGGAACATTGTTCCGCCTGCTTTTTTCTTGACTGAGTAATGAAAATGAAGACTCAAACGCATCTTGTACAACGCTTGCTTTTAACGCTGCTGGTTCTGATCCTATTTCCAGCCCACGCTCAAAATCCGCTGCCACCTGAAACAGTTCTGGCCCGCAACAAGCACGTTGTAGTGACTTATAGCGACTTTGAGGCCGAACTCGCGCGAATACCGGCAGCGGATCGATTTGAATTCCTGTTGAGCCGTGAAAGAATTGCCCGGATCGTCGAGAATATTTTGATTAACAAGACGCTCGCATTGGAAGCGCGCGAAAACAAGTTGGATTTGTCGCCCTCGGTAAAAGCGGAGATCGCGAATCAAACGGACAAAGTCCTCGCCAAGTACCGCGGCCAACAAGTTCAGTCCAATTTACCTAAAATTGATCTGTTGCCACTTGCGAGGGAGCGATATCTGACATCACCTGAAAAGGTGACCAAGAAAGAACTGCACGACGTATGGCACGTTCTTATCAGCGCAAAAGGCCGCACTCCCGAGCAGACACGCGCACGCGCCGAGGAAGTCCATCAGAAATTGCTAGCAGGTGAATCGCGTGAAAAGCTCGCCCAAGAATATTCGGATGACGCCAGCAAGTCGACCAATCAAGGCCGGCTTGGGCCGCTCGACGCAAGTATCTTTGACCCGCGCTTTGCCAAGACCGTCAGGAGTATGAAAGTGGGCGATGTTGCGTACGCTGAATCCACTTACGGTGTTCATGTGGTAAAGCTGCTTGACCATGTCCCTGGCGCGCGCATTTCGTTTGATGCGGCAAAGGTCGTGCTCATGCAGGAGGCAGAAACGGAATATATTGTCTCCTCTTGGAACAATTACATTCGAAATCTAAGCAATGACCCACAGTTGTTTGTCGATGTCGACGCGCTAGATCGGTTGAGGCCAAAATTGCCTGACATCCCTGCCACGCCACCGCTTGCGTCCGGCATCCCACACAATGAAGCACCAACCGTATCTGGGCAGATTGTTCCCACAAAGAAATAGCGCGTCCTTGTAATGTTGGCAGAAGGCAACCAAGCGCTGCTGCTCGCACGATTTACCGAGCGAGAAATATTCGCGCGATTCGCGGGCAGCGTACTGGGATTATTCTGGGCGCTGCTCGGTCCGCTGCTGTTGCTGGCGATTTACTCCTTCGTCTTCGGCCAGTTGTTCAAACAACGCCTCGGCGAACTGGGAACGGAGAGTTACACGCTGTTTGTCGCCGTCGCGCTCTGGCCTTGGATGATGTTTTCCGACGCGGTATTGCGTGCGCTGCAATCCATTCAGTCCAATGCGCCGCTGGTGAAAAAAATCGCCTTTCCGCACTTGCTGCTTGTGCTCGCGGCCATCAACGGGGTTTTCCTGGTACACCTGATTGGCTACGTCGCGGTGCTGTCGGCTCTTGCGCTGGCTGGATTGCCGGTGATGGTTTCAGGCGTGCCGGTGGCGCTGATTTGCATCATAACAATTTACTTCCTTGCGCTAGGTGTCGGTGCTACCCTAGCAGCCTTGCAAACATTGCTTCGAGATGTCGAGCAGGCCACTGCGCCCGCCATCATGATGCTGCACTACCTTACGCCGGTGCTCTACCCATTGGCGCTCATTCCCGACGCCTATCGCCATTGGCTCACCTGGAATCCGCTCGCGTATGTCATGCAACGCCTGCGAGATGGCTTGCTGGTGGGCGATCATTTGCAAATCGGCGATTTTTGGATGCTATGTTTCGGCATTGCGGTTGCAATGCTAGGCGTGGCCTTTTTCACGCGCCTCTCGCCGTTTTTTGAAGACTTCTTGTAGTTGAGCGACAACGCTTTGCCGACTCGCCAAGCACGAGGCGGTAGATCGGAATCAGAGGGCACTCGTTTATAATGCGGGCCTACATCCCGGTGAATGATTCTGCATCCGGGATCCCACTCTCCGCAAGTCTTCTCCGTGTCACACACCGCTCCAGACGAATTTGTCCGTATTGAGGGCATTGGCAAGGACTATCCCATAGTCCTCACCGGGAGCGGTCGCCTGCAAACTATTTTCGAATTACTGACCGGTCGCGCGGTTCACGATTACTACCGTGCGCTGGAAAATGTTTCGTTGACCATCCGGCGGGGCGAATCCTGGGGAATCATCGGTGAAAATGGCGCGGGTAAATCGACGCTGATGAAAATTGTCGCCGGCGTCGTGAAAGCCTCGCGCGGCACGCTCCACGTTCAGGGGCGCATCAGCGCGTTGTTGGAACTGGGCACCGGATTTCATCCCGAGTACAGCGGGCGCGATAACATTTTCCTCGCTTCCGCGCTGATGGGCTGGAGCCGCGCCGAGACCCGCGATCGGCTCGACGAGATTCTCGCCTTCGCCGACATTGGCAGCCACATCGATCAGCCAGTAAAAACCTACTCATCCGGAATGGTGGTGCGCCTTGGCTTCGCAGTCGCCACCGCCTTGTCGCCCGATCTTCTCGTTACCGACGAAGTGCTCGCGGTAGGCGACGAGTCTTTCCAGAAAAAGTGTCTGCGCTGGATGGAAAATTTTCGCGCGCGTGGCGGTACCTTGTTATTGTGTTCGCACAGCATGTATCACATTCAATCGCTTTGCCAGAAAACAATCTGGATCCATCAGGGCAAAGCACACATGCAAGGCGAGTCCTTCGAGGTCACACAGGCATACCTGGCCCACCACGAAGCGAAGAATCGCGCTGAGACGGCGCTTCCCACCACGCAGGCCAACGCAACCTACCCGCGCCTTGAGTCGGTCTGGGTAGAAGACGCCTCGGGCCGCGAATGCAACAAGATCGAAATGAAGGAAGACGTTCGGTTGTGCGGCACCTTCCATTCCCCGGATGACCTGCCAAACGTCATCATGGTCGGCGTGACGCGAATCGACGGAACACCGGTTTACGGTGCGTTTTCCAATGACGACGCATTTGTTCCTAATCGTCTCGGCCCCAATCGCTTTGGATTTTGTGTTGACTTTCATGCGACCAATTTATTGCCGGGCCGCTACTATCTGCGCGCACACACCTTGGATGTCCATGGCCTTCGTTTGTTCGATACCCGCGAAGTATTGCTGACGATTCATGGCCAAACCCGCGAACATGGTTTTGTGCGCCTCGCACATGAGTGGCGACCGGGTCACGAACCGCCGGATCAACCATGATTGGCGGACTTTCCGATGAACTGAAGGCACAGGCCAGCGAAGCACTTCAATATCAGAAGGCCGGACGCTTCGCCGAGGCCGCGCAACAATATGCGGCAGTGCTTGCCCGCGAACCCGACCTTTGGCAGGCAAGTTACAACTTGGGTCTGGTGTATCAACACCTGAATCGTCTACCCGAATCCGCCGAAATGTATGCGCGGGCGGTGCGGGTGCAACCGCAATTTGCGGAAGGATTCAACAATCTTGGAAACGTGCTGAAGGCGTTGAAACAAAACGTCGCTGCGATAGAAGCCTATCAGCGCGCATTACAGCTCAACGCCAATTTGCCCGAAGCAAGCTATAACCTGGCCACCATGCTTCAGGCGCGCGGTGACCTGGCGGGATCGATCGAGCCCTTGCGCCGCTCATTGCACAGCAATCCACAGCAATCCAATGCATGGGATGCGCTCTACCGCGGATTGCTGGGACTGGGCAGACAAGAGGAAGGCATCCAGGCATTGATCGACTGGGAACGTGAGCTGCCGGCGCCGACTCCCGAAATGGTTGTCGCAGGCCTCGCCTTGTGCCGACCAATGGGTGATCGGCAACGCGAGGATCGCTATGTTGCGCTGGCGGTCGAATGGCCCTTTGTGGAATTCATGCCGGAAACTTACGCAGCCGTTCTTGGCATGCTTCAGTATTTCGATATCAGCCGTGACGACTTGCATAAGTGCTACCAGCGCTACGATGCGGCAATTTCCGCGCGTCATCCAAACATTATTGCGCCGCTGCCGCGCCGCGCGATAGATCAGCGCCTTCGCATCGGCTATGTGTCGGCCGATTTCCGCAAACATGTGATGGGTCGGATCATGTATGAAGTGATATCGCGGCATGACCGAAACCGCTTCAGTATTTTCCTCATTTCAACGAGCCCGCGCACACGGCACGATGCCGTCACCGAAGCCTTCAAAAACGTCGCCGACGGTTTTGCCGATATTAGCGAACTGGATGATTTCGCCGCGGCCAAGAGTATCGCTGAGGCGGATATCGATGTACTGGTCGATCTGGCTGGTCTCACCATGGATGCGCGTCCCGGAATTTATGCGCATCGACCGGCGCGCACTATCGTCACCCACCTCGGCTATCACGGCTGCCTAGGCATGAGTGCGGTGGATTACAAATTCACCGATCGCATCGCTGATCGCGCCGATGCCGCGCAATTTCAGATCGAGCGTCCATACGTTCTGGATACTTGCGTTTTTCCGCTGGTACGTGGCACGGCGACCGTGATGCCTCCGGTACCGCCCAATAGCCTCGACCTGGCCGGCAAATTCGTCTTTGGTACTTTCGTCAGTTTGCTCAAACTCTCACCACACTGCCTCGCGGTGTGGCGCCAGGTGCTCGATGCGGTGCCGGAGTCAGTGCTGCTGTTTTCGCCGTTCAATTCCGCCGAAAGAGTCGCGATTGAACGTCTGGCCGCGACCGCGGGAATCGGCCCCGAAAAGATCGCAGTCTTGACGGCCAATCGAAACGACGATGCCGCCTTGCGCGCCCGCTATCGCTTGGTGCATGCGGTGCTGGACACGTTTCCCTATGCCGGCGGTGATACCACGCTCGCCGCATTGGACATGGGCGTGCCGGTCGCGACCCTGTGTGGCGACCGTCAAAGTGAACGCATCGGCGCGAGTATTCTCGGGCACCTTGGCATGACCGAATGGGTGGCGAATACGGAAGATGAGTATGTTGCAATCTGCGTGCGATTTGCGCGTGACTCGGCATTCATGGCGCAGACGGGTGATCGGCTTCGGCAAGCGGTCGCATCCGACGCGATCAATCCGGAAGCTCACGCCCGTGCGCTGGAAGCCGCCTTCACCGAAATCGCCGCGCAGAAGCCTGCGATCGGCGACATGGCGATCACGGCGCGCCAATTTTTCCAGACGCTGCACGATGCGATGCGCCGCCAGCGTGACGCAAATGATGAGCACGAGAAGCGCGCAGTCGCTGACGTGTTTGCCGAATTGCGCCGCCATCAACCGGAGTACCCACCGCTGTTGCGCGCCCAAGCTGAACTCGCACAAAACATGAATGACCTGCCATTGGCGGCCAATTGCCTCTCGGAATATTTGAAGCATTCACCGGCAGACATCGATGCGCGCCTAAGCTTGGTGGGATTCCTGATTGATCAGAATGCCGCCGCCGATGCGATGACGATCCTCGACGATATTCCCGAGTCGGCCGCAAAAGACATTGCCGCCCTGAAGTTGCGCATTCGCGCGTTGGTGCAGTTGCGGCGATGGAGCGCAGCGCTTGAAATCAGTGGGATTGCGGTCGCACAAGCGCCCGCAGATGCACAGGCATTGTTTTGGCACGGCACCGCGCTCTCCCATACGGCCGAGCCGGCGTCGGCGCTTCCATACTTGAATCGCGCGTTAATACTGTCACCCGGGCATGTCGATGCGGCTTACAACGCGGGCGTGCTGCTGTTCGAGTTGGGTCAACATGCGGATGCGGAGAAAGTGTTTCGCCGCGTCTTGGGAACACCGATTGCACAGGCCGCGCATATGCGCATCATGCAGGTGCTGCGCGCGACGGGGCGCGACGCGGAATGGCGTGCGGAAGCGCAAATTTTCCGGCATACCTACCCTGGGCTTGAGCGCTCGAGCTTTCTCGAGAGTCGAATTGAGCGCCACGATGGAAATCTGGAACGCGAAGCCGCAATTTTGTTGCCGCTCGCGGAACAACTTGCCGTAACATCCAACGATGTATTGGCAATTGAGTTAATACCGGAATTGTTGCCGTTCTTGCCGTTTCATGACGTGTCGCCGCGCTTGTTGCAGCACGTGCGCGTTCGCTATCGAGATGCGACCAAAGCGCTGAATGCGACATTGCAAGAGGCGGTCGCGCCGCGCGCGCGCGCGGCGAACTCACCGCGAACGCTTGGGTATGTAGTGGATCTTTCGTTGCGAGGCCAGACCACATTAGTTTCTGCACTTATCGCCCAACACGACCACCAACAATTCGCACTGACGATATATATCCTCAGTCCCGGCGACGTGTCGATCTCGGAAAGTTCACCGCAACCCGGAGTGCGATGGGTGTCATTGGCCGCGCACGATGAGTCGCGTATCGCCGAGCAAATTCGTGCGGACAATATTGAGTTACTGGTGGATATGAGCGCGGGCGGGACTTATTCAAAACCGGGCCTGTTCGCTTGGAGGCCTGCAGCGGCGCAGATTTCCATGCCCGGATTGACCTGGGCGACAGGTACGGGAGAATTCGACGGGCGAATCTCCGATAAGGTACTGGAGGTCGGCGGCGCAAGCGATGATGCACTGGAATCCGCGTGGATATTGGACGGATGCGCATTGCCGATCGTGCCGTACGCGACGGGTGATGGGGTTGACGCGGGAATGACCCGATCCGCATTGGGAATCTCGCCGAATGTCTGCGTGTTCGGCATCCTCGCTGACGCCGACCGGATTTCCTTGCGCGGATTAACGTTATGGAAAGCGATTGCAGAACGGATTCCCGACGCGATTTTTCTGGTGGTTGCGGGGCGCGGCAGTGACGCGGATGCCATTCAGATAATGTTGGCGAGCGCGCAAATCGCGGCCGAACGGATCGTCCTGTTGCCAACGGCTTTGGTACACGGGCCGTCGCTTTCGGGGATTGTGGATGTCGTGCTCGATACCATACCCGGTAGTGATTATTGCAGTACCGTCACCGCGATACAACAAGGAATTCCGCTGGTGTCGATGCCGGGAAGGATGCCCGAGGAACGCGTCGCGCTGTCAATCATGACGCACCTTGGCGACGTCTCGACCATCGCCGCCAGCGGTCGGGATTACGTCGATATCGCCGTCTCACTTGCCACTGATTCAGGCGCTCGCCGCGCGCTCAGCAAACGATTGCGCGAACGCTGGGCACAAACTTCAGGCGATGGCATGCCGCTTTCGATGTCAGCATTCGTTCGGCGCTGCGAAGTGTTATTTGATTTTACGTTGGCAGCGATGGATCACGTTTCGGTTGCCATGTCTGACGCGCGCGAATGAGGACGTCGGGAGCACTCGGCCAGGCGACCGCGCTATTGCAATCGGGCCGCATTGATGAAGCATTGATTCAGCTTACGCGCATCACACAATCGGATTCCAGAAACGCGGACGTATTCGCCTGGCTCGCGATCGCGCATTCGCGCAACCGCCAACACAGCCCGGCGCAAAAAGCGATCGAACGCGCCATCGCGTTAAGCCCCGGTAACGCCGGGTTTTACATGACGGCAGCCAATATTCAGCAAGACTTGGGCAATCTTGACGCCGCCGTCAGCTTATTGCAGCAGGCGACTCGCCTTAACCCTGCATTTGCTGAGGCGCACAACAATCTGGGTATTGTGATGACCGATCTGCGGCGCATCGATGAAGCCCATGTCGCCTTTGCCGAGGCGATTCGCTTGAAACCACAATATGCGCGCGCATATGCGAATCTTGCCGCCGTGCAAATTCGCATGCTCAAGTTTCAGGATGCGTTGACGTCCGCGCAGCGCGCAGCGTCGATTCAGCCGGACTATGCGCACGCGCACCACCTGACCGGCAGTGCTTACTCCCTGCTCGGCAATCCGCAATCGGCGGAACCGGCACTCAAAACGGCCTTGCGCCTCAAGGCGGATTTTGTGGAATCATCGTTGCTGCTGGCCAGAATTCTGAACAAGTTGAAGCGCCCCGCTGAGGCGGAAGAAGTTATTCAACAGGCGTTAGCGCGCTCGCCTGCACGAGCGGAACTCTGGACCTTTCAAGGCGACATGGCGGCCGCTCGCGATAACTTGCCCGATGCATTGCAAGCCTACCAGCGTTCGCTGGAATTGCGACCCAACGACCTGACCACGACCATCCATGCGGCCATGGTGTTGCCGAGCATTTACACGAGCGAAGCCCATCTTGCCGCCTGTCGTGAGCGCATCCGGCAAGGCATCGACTACTTATTGTCGAAGTCGGACGCGCTTGCGCAGGGATTGCCCCCGGAACGATTCGGAGATGCGATGCGCAATAATTTCTTCCTCGCCTATCAAGGCGGCAACGATGTCGCGTTTCAACGCGACTATGCGGAATTCATGCGTCGAGTCGCGGAAAAGGTGATGCCCGAAGAGATCGCTCCAATGGCGCGCGCCGACACGACGGGCCGTCGCATCCGCGTCGGCTTCTGCAGTCGCTTTTTCTACCTCAGCACGGCCGGCAACTACTTTGCGAGCTGGATCACCGATCTGGATCGAAGTGTGTTTGAAGTTTTTGTTTACCACAATCACGTCACCAATGATGACCTGACCACACGCTTGCGTGCCGCTGCGGATCACTTCATTCAGAGTGAAGAGAGCTTTGTTTTTTTTCAGAAGCGCATCCGCGCCGATCAGTTGGACATTTTGGTCTATCCGGAGATCGGCATGGATCGCGTCGCGTTTTCGCTGGCGGCATTGCGCCTTGCGCCGGTACAGGTTTGTGGCTGGGGCCATCCGGTGACGCCGGGGCACAAGACCATCGACTATTTCCTCTCCTGCGCCGCCATGGAGCCACCCGGTGCCGAGGCGCACTACAACGAAAGCCTGTTGTTGCTGTCGGGCATAGGCACGCGCTATGAACGTCCGACAATTTCGGCGGCGGTGGCGGAAAAGACCCGGCGCGATTACGAATTGCCGGAGGATCGGAACTTGTATTTGTATCCACAATCGCTATTCAAAATACATCCCGCCAATGATCGCTTAATCGTCTCGATTCTTGCCAACGATGAGAACGCCACGCTGGTAATGTTTGCGGGACAAAATCAGGACATCACCAGCCGGTTTGTCGCGCGCCTGGCGGCGGCGTTCGCGGAAAAAGGGGTCTCGCAGCAAGGCCGAGTGAAAATTTTGCCGGCCGTTAGCCATGACGATTACAAGCAGATCAACAAAATCTGCGATGTGATGCTGGATTCGCTGTATTGGTCGGGTGGCAATACGTCACTGGATGCGTTGGCGATGGGGCTGCCGATTGTGTCCTTGCCAGGCGAGTTCATGCGCGGTCGGCAGACGATGGCGATGCTGACGTTGCTCGGTGTCGAGGAATTGATTGCATCATCGCCCGAAGATTACCTGCGGATCGCCTTTCGACTCGCGACGGATAAGACCTATCGCCAGGGAATTTCTCAACGCATCATCGCTAATCAAGGGAAGATATTTGACGATCCTGCCCCTCCGCGGGCATTTGCGAAATTGATGGAAAAACTTGTGCGGGAGCCGGCGACAATCGCCGCGAACGGCGGAGTGACGCAAGTCCAATAACAAGGCATGGATCAACATGCACTACTGAGCGCAGGAGGCTTCGTTCTCAACGAGTCGAATGGGCCAAGTAGAAATCGCGCAACGCCACATACAATTTATCCGCAGTAAATAGCGCCTCAACCCGGCGTCTTGCGGCAACACCCATTTCGTAGCAACGCGCTCGATTGTCGAGCAAGTCACCCATCGCCTCCACGAGCTTCTCGATATTGCCTGCCGGAAAGAGGATGCCGGTGTTGCCATCGTCGATGGCATCGACCAACCCGACAATGTTGGAACCTATCGCCGGCAATCCGGCGGCGGCGGCATCGATGACGATGGAGCCGAATCCTTCTCGATGGCTGGGTACGCACAGAACTTTGCCAAGACACAAATAAGCCTCGTGCGACGCCACCGCGCCGACATCGATGACACGATTGAACATAGCCGGCGTGGTGCGTTTCAGCATTGGCAACCAACCGTTTGATTCATCGGGCCCGACAAACAACAGTTTTGCGTCGGCATACTTTGCCGCGACGCACGCGAATGCCGAGAGCAGATCTGCCGCGCCCTTGTCGAGAGTCTTGCGTGCAATCGTGACAAACACAAAGTCCTTTGCGCCGATTCCAAGTTCCGTCCGCAAAGAGTCAATCTGGGATTGAAGTGGTGGCCGATCAAAGCGCGTGGGTTCGACTCCCGACAGCGATCCGCTTGCCAACACCGGCAATGGCAAACCTTTGTGCGAAATATTATTCCTTAGGAGAAACGCGGATTGCGATGGGCTGTCGGTGAGGCAAATCGTGCTTAGGCCGTTGATGACGCGATCGACGCAATAGGTTAGCGCGCGCGCGGGTTGCCGCTGGGTGGCCCAGACTTGGCCGGTAAAGGTATGCATCCGCACCGGTACACGACAAATGAAACCCGCCAGTGCCGCAATCAGCCCCGCTTTGGGCATGATCGAATGCATGATATCCGGCCGATGTGAAATGAAAAATCGGCATAGCGCCCACAGGGACGCCAGATCGGAAAAAATGCGGATCTTCCGATTCAGATTGATGTCGATCCAGCGTATGCCGGGAAAGGCGTCACGATTCGCCGACACGCCCTGACCGATGACGGTGACGTCAAAATCCGCCGGCATCCGCCGCAGTGTGTTCGCCAGATGCCATGGCACCACATATGAGGCCGTGACGACCCTGACGACTTTCAATTTGGCCATGTCATGCGCCCATCGATCGATTTTTCCACGCGTGGGCGAGCGCCCGCATGCCGGCTTCCATGCTGATCCGGTGCTCGAAATTCAGTTCGGTCTGAATTCTATCGGCGCGAAATACGGCGCGACTAGTGAGCGCATCGATTCGTGAAAGCGAGAGCGGAAAACCCGGCAATCCTTGCGCCACGCCGCACACGCCGCGCATCAATCGTTCGGGCAATCTGATGCGCGGTGAAGGCGCACCGAGTCCCGCCGCGATGGCGCCGACAAATATCTCCAAGGGTCGATGATCCGAAACAATATAGGTTTTGCCGTTGGCGGACAGGCTCGCCGTGCCGCAGAGCACCAGTGCATCGACGACATTTTCAACGTGAACATAGTTCACCACCGCGCCGGGTTTGCCGATGTAGAAAAACAGTCCGCGCTCAATTTTGTCGATCAATTGAAACAGCGATTGATTCGGCATATCCGATCCATACACATTCGACGGCCTCACCACGACACAGGAAAAATTCCGCCGCGCTGCCGCCTCAAGCACCAGCGCATCCGCCGCGAGTTTTGTGGTTTCGTAGGCAGTCGCCGGATCAGTCGGCGAATCCTCGCTTATCTCGCCCAACATCGGCTTGCCATAGACACCTGTGCTGCTCAGTTGCACCCAACGCCCAAGGTCGCCGCCGGTCGCCGCGATCAGATTCGCCGTGCCGGTCACGTTGGTGCGCGGCATGTCGTCCGCGATCCGTAATTCCGCCGCGCAGTGATACAGGATGTCCGCGCCGCGCACGAATTCGCGCAAGTCATCGACCGACGTAGCAATATCACCGTAAATCGGTTTTGCGCCGGCGATACTCACAGAAGACAAATTGCGCGTGAGATACCGCACGTCATCGCCACGCGCGACGTGACGCGCGGCAAGGTATCCGCCAATAAAGCCTGTGCCGCCGGTGATGGCAACGATCACATCAGTACCTGTTCATCAGTATCAACATGCGCAACAAGAAACTATCGATGCGTTGTTGCCGCCAGATCTCACGTGAAATCGCGAGCCTGATGCGCCGCGAGAAACTTTTTCTCGCGGCGACAAATTCAACTAGGAGTCGCCGCGCCGGAGTCGGAATACGCTCATTAAAGAGGGCGAGAAAAATGATTGCTTGCTCGCTTTGCCAGTGGCGACCTTGGCCGCTCCCGATGAACCTGTGAAGGTTTCGTCTAAAGCGGTCGAACCCGCCTCGCGCCACGCCGAAAACATTGCGACCATGCTGCCGGTACTTTATAGGCGACTCGTCGTCAAACACAATCTCACCGAAGCAAGACACGAGCAAGTAGCACCACCAATCGTGCGCGGGGATTGCCGTCGGCAAATTGGTGCACAACAGTTTAACGGCGCGCCGATTCAGGACGATGGTGCAGCCTACGCAAACGTTTTCAGCCAAGGCATTGCCGAAGCCGATCCTTCGCGGCATCGACGTCTCGCCGAGGTGCGTCAGCTCGGCGTCGACGATTTCCGCCCGCGAGCTGTACATCGCGGGCGTATCCTCGTGTATTGCGGAAAGTTTGGCGACTGCGCGAGAAATCTTGTCGTGCCGCCAGACATCGTCTTGATCACAAAATGCGACATAAGCGGCGTCGGTGGCGGCGGCGCATTTCAAGAGCTCAAAGAAGCTGCCGTTCGCGCCTAAGTTCTCGTTGCCGGCAACCAGGTGGATTTTCCCGTTTCGTTCCGCCGAGGCCAATATTTCCGGCGTCGCGTCTGAAGACCCGTCATCGCGCACCAGGATCTTGCAGTGTTTATGCGTTTGCGCGTAGAGCGAATCGAGTTGCTGCGCGACAAATTTCTCCCCGTTGAACGTGGAAAGGATAATCGTCACGTCGTCGCGTCTTGTGCGAGTTGTCGGCAAGGTTGCAAACATGGCCATCAGCGTGAAGAGCGCTTAATGAATCGATGGCTCATAGGCCGACGTCGACAAACACTAGCACTGGCGCGGCGTTTGACGGCAAAACGCCCGAAAAGGCTCGCCAGTATTAGACTTTTGCGCCGCGCTCATGTTCCCGCAAACTGCAATCGATGCAAAAACGCATACGTTCCGCCGCGCGCAAGTAGCGTCGCATGCGTACCCATCTCAGCGATTTTTCCGCCCACCATCACCACAATCCGATCCGCGCTTTCGATCGTGGATAACCGATGCGCGACCACCAGCGTGGTGCGGCCTTTCATCAACGTCAAGAGCGCGCTTTGCACGGCGCGCTCGGATTCGCTGTCGAGTGCCGAGGTCGCTTCATCGAGCAGCAGGATTGGCGCGTCCTTGAAAATCGCGCGCGCAATGGCGAGACGCTGGCGCTGGCCGCCGGACAATCGCGAGCCGTTGTCGCCGATGTTGGTGTTGAATTTTTCCGGCAGGGCGTCGATGAATTCGAGACAATTCGCCGCTTCGGCCGCACGGCGAACTCGGTCGGAATCGATTTCACCCGCAACACCATAGGCGATGTTGGCCGCGACCGTATCGTTGAACAGCACCACATCCTGGCTCACCATCGCCATTTGCCGGCGCAAATCGGTGAGCTTTATCGCGCCCAGCGGGTGACCATCGAGCGAGATCTCACCGCTATCCGACGTGAAGAATCTCGGCAACAGATTGACCAGACTGGTCTTGCCGCCGCCGGAGGGCCCGACCAACGCAATCGTCTCGCCCGGTGCGATATCGAGCGTGACGCCATCCAGCGCAGATGCGGTCTGGCCCTCGTAGCGCAGACCGACGTCGCGGAATTGAATGTGCCCGCGCGCGCGATCGAGCGCGATGCTGCCGGTGTCGATTTCGGTTGTCGTGTCGATCAAAGCGAACGCGCTTTCCGCGGAGGCTAAACCCTTTTGAATTTGTTCGCTCACGCCGGTGAGCCCTTTGATCTGCGGAATCAATCCCGCCGCCGCCACAATGTAGGTCACGAAATCAGCGACGTTCAAACCGGTGCCGAGCGAGCGGCTCGCTGCGAGGTAGACGATCAATGCAATCGCAATCGAGACAATGAAATGCGTGAACGGTGTGCCCGCCGCCGCCGCTGCGCCGTGCTTCATCGCGAGGCGGCGGATGCGGTTGGCCGCCGCGTTGAAGCGGCCGGCCTCGTATTGTTCGCCGCCGAATATCTTGATGACTTTGTGGCCGCGGATCGATTCTTCGAGAACTTCAGTGATCGCGCCCTGCGCGACTTGCGCCTCGCGGCTGATCTTGCGCAGCCGCTTGCCGAACGCCGCGATGATGAACGCCAATATCGGCACGGCCGCGAAAATTATCAGCGTCAGTTTCCAGCTCAGGAAAAACATGTAGCCGAGTGCCGCGATCAGCGTCACGCCGCCGCGTATCAATGCCGTCAGCGTGTTGGTGGTGGCTTCCTGCAAGCCCAGTACGTCGTAGGTGACTTTCGACATGAGCGAGCCGGTCGAGGTGCGGCTGAAAAAGGGTTCGGGCAAACGGATCAAGCGCTGAAACATCTGGCTGCGGAAATCGAGAATGACTTTGTTGCCGACCCATTGCATGCCATAGCCCGAGGCAAAATGCGAAAGTCCACTCACCAGAAAAATGACCACGATGCCGACCGCGCCGATCAACGCGTATTGTTCCTGCCCCCCGACAAACAATTTACTCAGCAGCAAATTCAGCAGTGGCGCGAAGGACGCCTGCGCGGCACCGCCGACCACCATCGCGAGCACGGCACCGGCAAACGCGAGCCGGTACGGCTTCACGTAGGTCATCAGGCGCGCGTAGAGCGCGCGGTTGTGGTTCTTATTCATGGTGAATCGACGGGAGTTCGGATTTTCTGAGCATGATCGTTCTGGGCGCGGCTTCATTCGACAACAGGATATCGACCGCGTCAATCACCGTCCCTGCCGCCAGCGTGTCGAGGCAGTCGCTGCGGCTATCCAGGTGGCGATCGCAGCCTTCCAGCATGCAGGGTACACACTTGGCCGCGCCCTGGACAAGAAACACGTTTCCCTGGCGACCGCTGCCCACCCGCGGCCATGGGCTCGCGTCGCGATTCCACGCGGCGGGCCATGGCCCCCACTTGACCGGGTTAGATGGCCCGAACAGCGCGACGGTCGGTGTGCCGGTCGCAGCCGCGATATGCGTGACGGCCGTATCGGGGCCGATATAGATGGCGGCACGCCGAATCAACTCAGCCGTTTCCGCCAACGACAACGTGCCGGCGAGATTCAGCGTGCCATTGGGTTGCGCGCGCGCGATCTCATCCACGTAAGTGCATTCGTCCGCGTCCGGGCCACCGGTGAACAGCGCGTTGAACCCGCGTGCGCGCAGCGATTCCACCAACGCGATCCAGCCCGTTTTCGTCCACATCTTGTAGCGGAATTTTGGGTACACATGTAGCACCGCGTAGGCATTGTCGTTAAACGGATGCAAGCGCCGTAGCAAGGCACTCAGTCGCTCGGGCGCGACGCGGGGTGGCACGACTTCATATGAGGGCGCGATGCCCAACAGCGGCGTCAGCGCGAGGCCCATGCTCACGGTGTGGGTGTCGAGATCGTCAAACATCACGTTCTCGTGTAGCAGCAGCGCTTTGGCGCGATCTTTCGCCAGCGGTTGAATCATGCCGATCCGCCGCGTTCCCGCTGCCCAGCAATAGATTCGCGCGCGGTCGGTGGCGATCGGTGAAAGCGCCAAATCGTAGCGCCGCCAGATCCGTCTCAATTCGCGAAATCGTTCGGCAGAACCGGCCCGTCGCGGCACGACGATGACACTAGCGAGATCGGCATTTCCCTCGAGCGCGCCTTCGGTGCCTGCAAACACGAGCATGTCTATTTCGGCGTTCGGCCAGGCGTGCTTGATGGAGCGCGCGACCGGCGTCGTGAGCAGGACATCGCCGATTCGTTGCGGGCAGACGAGCAACACGCGACGCGGCGGCTGGTGCTCAAATATTTCGCGCGAATTCACCGTCGGTCAATCCTGATACTGTTCATTTGCTCCCCGTTCGCCCTGAGCTTATCGAAGGGCTTAGTGCATCGAGCCCTTCGACAAGCTCAGGGCGAACGGAGTATTTTGACAGTACGAAACGCATGGCGCTCAACCCCGCCTAATGTTGAACGCCGCGATGATCTGCCGGTCGAATTCAATCTGTTCATTCGCAATCGTCGCGCGATAGTGTTCAAAGTCGTTTGCACACTCATCGAAACCATCAAAGATCCGCCGCACTTGCAGACCGAACATGCTGATGAAATCGGGTTGCTTCTCATCCAGTTTGTAGGCGGCGTCAATGGGTACGTCGATTGCATTCGTGGCCGATCCATTGATGCCGGTTATCACACAGCAACCATGGATTGCCGCTTCGCGCGGCAGGCGATCTTTTCCAGGATGGTGGCCAAAATCAACATACAGTTTGGACGTCAAGAAAATCTCCGCGAGTTGCTCGCGGTCATATCCCACCAATGGCATGAACTCCATATTCGGAAACGCGTCACGTAAGTGCCGCGTGATTTTCGCGCCTTTGTGCGGATTGAACAGGATGCGATTCTTGCGCACGGCAAGGGGCAACTTGTTCGCCAGATCGGCAAGATACGCGGGCGTTGTGTAAACGGGAATCGGGTCGGACAACAACTCGCCACGCACGCCATTTGCCGCGAGAAATTCCAACGCGTACTGGCTCTGCGCGAAATTCCGCAGATGTGCGAGCGCAGCCACGCCGCCCCACGGACGCAAGCCCTTAAGAAAATATTTGAAGTAACGAATCTTGTCGCGCCACGGGTGGCCGTAGCGCACGCAGGTGAAATTATTCACTGACATCCACCAGATCGCCGCCTGCGCATGTCGCACTTTCAATGCATATGGCGTAACGATCTCGGGAAAGAGGATCAAGTCGCCGGCCTCATCGCGATACCGAGCAATGGGCACAGCATATTTCCGATACGCAGGTGCCGTCTCAAACGTTTGCTCAAACGGAAAATACACTACCGCCGCCGGCTGGCCCAAACGGATCAAATCGGCAACCAGTTGATGGATCGCCTCCGGCCCGGCCGTTGTTGCGTTGCCGGGGCAGGCGACATAGACGCTGCGATAAATGGTCTTACCCGTGCCGACCATCTATGGATTCCAGTGGATTGTGGTGGGAGAGACAAATAATACTAAAATCCGCAGGGACAATGGACATATCAGTTTCCCCTTGAGCAAGTTCCCTCGCGATCGCGCCCTCACTTCGCCGCCTGCCATCGTGCTTCGCGAATCGCGCCTGGACGGAGCCGTACTGGTCATCCTTTTGCTCGCGCCGATTGTCTACTTGAGTGTGCGGCACGGTATTCATGCTTGTCTCTATATATTGGCCCTGCTGGCCGTGTTTCAACTTGCCCAGAATCCTGCGCCGTTTCGAGAAGGCTTCGCCGACCCGTCGACCCGACGAGTGGTGCTTTCGCTCGGCAGTCTGTTCTTCGCCACCCTTGTCAGCCAGGTGTTGAGTCAATCGATCTATTGGCCCTCGTTCGATGGCCCGTCAAAAATTCTTCTCGCCGGGTTGGTGTTCCTGTTTTTGCGCGGTCAGCGCATTTTGTTCGCCAAGGTTCTTGAGTTCGCACTTCCCATTGGGCTGTTGTGCGTTTTTTGGGTGATTCAGATGTCGCCGGAGGCCCGCAAACTCTGGGACGGGCCACTCGCGATGGATCGTTTTGCAACGCATTTCGTCGATCCGAATTCACTCGGCAGCCAAGTCTTGATCCTCACCATGCTCTGCGTGTTTTCGATTGGCTTGTTTGCAAAGAAGAGAACCTGGTTGTTCGCGTTAAAGGCGATCGGCATCGCGATGGGCGCCGTCATCGTAGTGCATGCGCAATCGCGTGGCGGATGGCTGGCGATTCCGCCATTGCTGATACTCTGGCTCGCGTTGTACTTCAGTCAAAACACCTTGCGCGGCCCGGCGAAATTCTTGCCGCCGGCGATTGTTTTGTGCGTCGCCGCGACCCTGCTCGCGATCGGTTACGAGACTTCGCCGATTTTTTCCAATCGCGGCAATTTTGCCATTGAGAACGCGAACGATTGGCTCGCTGGGAAAAACCTCGATAGCCCGATCGGCATTCGTTTGTCGATCTGGGAAATTTCGATGACGCTGGCTCGCGAAAGCCCCTGGATCGGCTACGGCGAAACCGGCTTGAAGGCGGTGCTCGCAACACATCCGCTGAATATTCCCGCCAATCGTTCGGCTATCGACACGCTTGCGTTCGCCGGTGCCCACAGCGACATTCTCGCCAAGCAGTTGTCGATGGGCGTCATCGGGCTCGCCGCATATTTCGCGACAATGCTTGTTCCCTGGATGTATTTCTGGAAACATCGTTGTCACGCGCATCGTGATACGCGGGCCGCCGCCCACCTGGGCCTTTACTTCATCACCGGCGTGTTCATTTGTGGATTGACCAATGAAATGTTGTCGCTGAAATATTTGTGTTCGTTCTTCGGCCTAATGATTGCAGGCCTGGCGGCTGATATTTCCCGGCGCGAACGGTGGCCCGCGTGAACTCGCCTTCGTACTCGATCACCTTCGCCTGCTACAACGCGGTGAAGTACACGCGGCTCTGCGTCGAGAGCCTGCAAAAACACGGCACACCACTCGATCGCCTCGTGGTGGTGGACAATGGCTCAACCGACGACACACGCGAATATCTTGAATCGCTGCCGCTTGGCGGACGCATTTTCAACCGCCACAATCTCGGCTGCGGTGTCGCATGGAATCAAGGCGCGTTGGCGCAGCAGGCCGAGTGGTCGATCATCATGAACAACGATGTGCTGGTCTCGCCGGGCTGGGTTGAGGCGTTGATTCAGAGCGCCGAGCGCAACCAGTTGAAGATCATCTCGCCGGCGCTGATCGAAGGCGTGTTGGATTACGACTTCGACGTATTCGCGTCCGAAGCCGCCCGCAAGATGGGCGACGTGTTGCGTATCGGCAATCCCCACGCGGTGTGTCTGGCGGTGCATGAATCGGTGTGGGATGCGATCGGCTATTTTCAGCCGATCCCGTCGCTGTGGGGCTTTGAAGACACGATGTTTTTTCATGCCGCGAAAAAAGCGGGTATCCCGATGGCGACCACGGGCGCATCCTGGCTGCATCACTTTGGTTCGATCACCCAAACCGAAATGAAACGCGAACGCGGCCTGACGTCAAAACAAGGCTTGAGCGATCGGCATGCGTATCGATTGCTGAATCAAAGCTGGCTGCAACGTAAATTGGAGAAACGAAAAAAAGTCGCCGATCTGAAGGCGTGGCGCGCGCAGGAATTGACGGCGTTCGGGATGACGTTGCATGGGGTGCGCGAGGATGGGAAATTCAAGTGGCTGTAGTCGAGTTTGTCGTGGAACTCTTACGTCCGTCGTTCTGGCGCAGGAATGATGTGGATGTTGAGCATTGTCAAGAGGTACTTCTATTGGTCCCAACTTATGTCTCCCCGGACTTGTTCCGGGGGCGAGGCGGGGAATTCGCATCGCATGCGATGCGCCCGCTGAACGCCAAACCAATGCAGTGGCTTGGCCTAATTTTCATCGCAACTCAACGGGTTACGAAAATTGGGTACCGGCCTTCGCCGGTACGACAAGGGGCAATAGGCCAAAAAGTAAAACCCAAGCATTGGCGAGGCTTTCAGGCTGAAATGCCTTGGAAACCCGCATGGATATTGGTAATCGCGTGAATTACGCGGGCTGGTATCGTCCGTGAGTGTCGCCGCAGCGCCACGATTCTTTTCGGCGCAACCCCTCCCTCGTCCAACCGCCAGTGAATTCAGTTTCGAGGTGCACGAAGCGATCGCGCGACACATTCAAGTATTGCGTATCAACATTGACGATGGGGTGACATTGTTCGATGGCACCGGCGGAGAATGGCATGGCACCGTGGCATCAATCGGCAAACGCAATGCCAGCGTTCGCATCGAGACATTCGATCCCGTCGAACGCGAATCGCCGCTCGCCATCACGCTGGTGCAAACGCTCGCCACCGGCGACAAGATGGATTTGATCGTGCAAAAAGCCGTCGAGTTGGGGGTGCGTGCGGTACAGCCGATATCAAGCGAACGCGCAAATCTGAAGCTCGCCGGCGAGCGCGCGCAAAAGCGCGTGGCGCATTGGCAGGCGGTCGCGGTGGCCGCCTGCGAGCAGTGCGGGCGGAACCGCGTGCCGATGATCGCCGAATCAATCGATTTCAAGGCATGGGTGGCGACGCCTCGCGCGGAGGTAGGCGCGCGATTGTTATTGCATCCAAAGGGTCAAGAATCGCTGCTGGCGGCATTCAATCCGGCGGCGCAGACGGCAATCGTAATCGGCCCCGAAGGCGGGTTTTCCGACGATGAGATTGCATTCGCCGCGCGGCACGGTGTGGTGAGCGTGAATTTTGGCCCCCGCGTGCTGCGCACGGAAACCGCCGGCCTCGCGGTGTTGGCGGCGCTGAACGCGCGGCATGGCGACATGAGATAGCCGCTCTTATCGTGCGCTGATGCCGTAAAATTCCCGCTGTGGTTTCTCTCGGGAAACGACGCCTGCTTTCAGTCATAAAGTCCACATGGCCAAGAACGACCAGAAAAAACTCGAAGTCTTCGTCAAATGGTTTCGCAGCGCGACGCCGTTCATCCATGAATTCGGCGGGCGCACCATCGTCATCGCGTTCGGCGGCGAGGTGCTGTCCGATGGCGAATTGATGCAGCTCGCGCACGACATCAACGTGCTGGTCAGCCTCGAAATCCGCGTGGTGCTGGTGCACGGCACGCGCCCGCAGGTTGAAGATCAATTGAAGCAGCACGGCGTGATGTCAAAACTCATCGACGGCAAACGCGTCACCAACGATGCCACGCTGAAGTGCGTGAAAGAAGCCAACGGCATCGTGCGCGTTGAAATCGAGGCCACACTTTCCACCGAACTGGCAAATTCGCCGATGGCCAACGCTGATATTCGCGTGTCGTCGGGAAACTTCATCACCGCCAAACCATTCGGTGTCCGCGAAGGCGTGGATTACATGCATACCGGCCAGGTGCGCAAAGTTGATGTCGAAGGCATCAACCGGCGGCTCGATGATGATGAAGTGGTGCTGATTTCACCGATCGGATTCTCCCCCACCGGCGATATTTTCAATTGCACGCTGGAGGATGTGGCCACGTCGGTCGCGATCGCGCTGAAGGCCGAG
>JANPBQ010000076.1:0-38176 GCA_031430555.1 Betaproteobacteria bacterium | reverse complement strand
CGGCGGATGGCCTTGCGGAAAGGTTTCATAGACGAAGCGCACGAACAGCAATTCCACGCCGTGATCCTCGATCGAAATCGTCAGCGAGCCGGCGGGAATTTCCGGCGTGGCGCGGGTCGCAATGTGCAAACGCTCCTGCGGCGTGAGCGTCACGTCGTCGCGCACACGGTGACGCCCGAACTGCAATTCGCGCTGCAAAGTATGTTCGTGTCGCGCCGTCACGCTGGCCGCATCCAAGCCTTCGACAAAGGCGAGCGGCGTCTCGACATAGCGCATCAGCCCCTGCCAGAGTTGATCGCGCGTCAGCCAATCGATCAGCGGATCGAGCGGGTCATTGATTTGCACCAGATGTTCGTATTTCACGAGCGGAGAATAAAGGAAAAGACCGCACGCGGGGTTAATTCACCGGGAATATTCTCATCGATATGCACGCACGCCGCGTATCCTTACAATCAACTTACCCGCTGAAATGGAACTTTCCTGATGCTCGTTTTCCTCTCCGCCGTGCCCGCATGAAAGCGTCGATCGACGCGCTGTGCGACACCATCCGCGCCGCCGGATTCTGTTTCATTCCCGCCGCCAACGCCGCGCCGCTGGTGGACATTTCCGCCGCCGATTGGCAACACTTCGCGGCGAGCTGGAATGACATGCCACTCGATACCTACATGGCCGATGGCGGTCGCTATCGGCGGCGCCGCCATGCGACGTTGTCGATGGTAGCGAACGCGACCGAAGCCGTACTCGAGTCGCATCGAGCGCATTACCAGAGCCTTGATTACAACACGTTAAATGGCGGCATCGCCCGGCACTTCGAGCCGATCGCCGAGGCGGTGGTACGCGGGGCTGCGATGACCTCGTTGCTGGCGCTCTGTGGTGCCGTGTTCGGCCGATGTTTGCCCGGTCGCGCGTGGCACATCGAGGCGCATCAGTTTCGCATTGAAGCCCATGCCGCCGCGAGCGGCCAGCCGACGCCCGAAGGCGTGCATCGCGACGGCGTGGATTACGTGCTGGTGATGATGGTCACGCGCCACAACATCCGCGAAGGCACCACCACCATTCACGCCGCCGACAAAACACCGCTCGCGCACTTCACGCTGACGGAGCCGCTCGACATGACATTGATCGATGATCATCGCTGCCTGCATGGCGTGACGCCGGTGGTGCCGTTTGACGGCGCGCAGCCCGCCTGGCGCGATGTGCTGGTGGTGACGTTTCGGGTGATGTAATGGGAATTGTCGACAGCGCGAGTGGCTGGCAACGCAATGCGGCCAGAGGCGAGATCGGACAAGTCCCCAATATCGGCGAGGCTTTCCAGACCGAAAGACGCCAAAACCCTCACCAATGCTGGGGTTTCGGCGATATGCTATGAATCAGTAAGCGCGTATTTCGCGATAAACGCGCGATCAATTCGATCCTTCCAGCGCCACACCCACTTGCCCTGCCAGGTCCAGTCGCCCCACGATGCAATCGCATATTGGTCGCCGGTACTAATGAGATACAGCGAGCGTTCTTGCGGCGTGTAGTCTTTCATCGGTTGTTCATTGAGACATCGCCGCAGATTCTCCGCGAGCGGCGGGCCGGCGCGCACCGCGTACACGCCGGATTTTGGCCGGGGTGCATGCTGCATCGTCGCGCAGTCGCCAGCGGCGAAAATGCCAGGGTGCGAAATCGATTGCAAATGACGATCGATGAGGATAAAGCCCGCGTCATTGGTAGCGAGACCGGCGAGACGCGGCCAAGCGGCGGCGGATGCGCCGGTGGAAACAAAAATGTGATCCGCCTCGATGACCTCGCCGTCTTGCAAATGCACGCGGTGGGCGTCGATGCGCGCCGCCATCTTACCCGTCAACAGTCGAAATCCGCGCTCCTCGAGAACGCGCGCGAGTCGCGGGCCGACGCTGCCGGGCAGTGTATTGGCAGCTGAGATCAAGGTGAAATTGACGTTCGCATCGCGGTAGGCATAACCCATCGCAAGCGCGAGCTCGATCCCTGCCGCACCCGCACCGACAAATGCGATGTCGATGGATTTGCCTGAAGCGCGCCGCTCCGTAATTTCGCGCGCAACACCGGAATACGCGTCGATGAAAGTTTCAATCGGTCGTACGGCAATCGCGTTCGCCGCACCCGGAATCATCGCCGTATTGGCAACGGGCCCGGTATCGATCGAAAGCACGTCGAACGCGTGCTGTGAGCCATCGGCGCAATGCACCGTGCGCGCCGCCAAATCGATGCGTTCACAGGCAGTCTCGGCGAACCCAACACGCGCTGCGCGGCATAGCGGCGGCAACGGAATCACGCACTGTCCAATTGCGTAGTGCCCCGCGACCCAGCCGGGCAGCATGCCGGAGTACACCTGCCGTGCATACGGCGAAATCAGTGTGACCTGCACATTATCGAGTCGATCCAATGCGAGCGTTTTCAACACATGCACATGGGCATGGCCGCCGCCGAGCAGCAGCAATTTCTTCATGATGCCGGTGCCCCCGGTGTACCGAACGAAATATCGCCGAACCAGGTCATTACGCGCTCATGGGTATTGTCAGTGTCGTTGCCGATCGCAACGCCGGTTACCGCCGGCGCATCGACGCCGAACGCATCGCGAAAATCCGCCGCCACGTCGCGCGATTCGCGCATCCACTGCCCGACGTGGGCGGATCCGTTTTGCAATACGACCATGCGCACGCGCGTCGTGTACGGGCTCCAGGCGGTGTGGCCAACCGACTGTTTGTTATCCCAGACGTAACAGAGTGCAGCCGTCGGCACATCGTTGCCGGCCATCATGCGAGCGAGGCGAATTTTGGTTCGATCGACGAACGACAGTGATTGCAGCGGCACATCGAAAAACACATACACGCGCGCCGCATAATCGTCGCCGCGTTTGTCCGTCAGATCCGCTTTTTCCAGCACACGATCCACCTTCCAGCGCCACGTCAACACCGCGCGCGAAACTTCCGTGCCCGCCATGCGCAACGGAATGCCGACGCTGCCGGCGCTGTCGGCGGACTCAATGCGCAATACCGTCTTGCCTTCATCGGCCACCAGTGAAAACTTATTTACCGCCAACTTCGGCAACGCGATGATGCGATAACTGGCCGGCAGTGTTTGACCGGGTGTCAGCGTCGAGAACGCAGGTGGCGCATCGGCGCTCAACGCAACTGTTGAAATCAAACATAGCCCAAGCAAAATACGGCGCGGATTCATGCGGGCCAAAAAAAATCGAGCGGTGGTTTTAGCGATCGCAAACGCGGCAAATCCTCCGGGCGATCCACATCCCAAAGCGTCGGCATGTCGTGGCATCGAAATCCGAGCGCAGTGAAACATTCGCGCTGCCGCAGAAGTACCTGCGCCGTCCCCCACTCAACATTTTCAAACATCCGCGGATCGGTGCGTGTTGCGCCGATCAACACATAGCCGCCGTCTTCCGCCGGCGTAAGCACGGCATCGTGCGTGGCCAGACTCTGCGCGGCCACTGCGATGTGGGTGCCCGTCAACGCCGGACAATCGGCACCGACGATGATCGCCGCGCGATGGGTTGTCAGTGCGCGCTGGAACGCCCCCAACATCCGCGCGCCGAGATCGCCCTCTCCTTGCGGTGTGAGCGGCACTTCAAAGTCCTCGGCACAGACGGCAAAGAAACTGTGCCGCGTATCCGGCGCGCAGCAAAGCTCGATTGGCTCGATACCGCTTTCGCGCGCGATATGAAGAGTGCGCTCGACCAGTGCGGCGTGCAGCATCGCCGCAGCTTCTGCATGCAACGCGGGCGCTAACCGTGTCTTGACCGTACCCGGCACAGGGGCTTTGGCGAACACAATCAGTAGACAGTCACTTGTAATAGGCACGATGGATCTCGGCAGGCGATGCGCCCAACCAGTATCGCAGACGCAGCCACCACATCAGTGCGATGGTGCGCCAGACACCATGTTTTTCCCAGCGCCGGCCCGAGGTGATTATCTTGTCGCTGATGCAAATTGGCGGCGCGAGTTTCATCAGACCTGAGGAGAATTCGATATCTTCCATGAGCGGCTGATCGGGGAAGCCGCCTAGCGCGTCGAACGCCGCGCGCGTGACAAAAATGCCTTGGTCGCCCGTGGCGATGCCGGTTGCGCGCGACCGCCAATTCATAAACCCAGCGATGATCGGCAACATGAAATGATCGCCGTCGATGGCGACATCGAATCGCCCCCACGCAACGTGTGAGCGCGACAGCGCATCCCTTATCAAAAAATCTGCGTCGACCAGCAGCCGCGAGTCCGCGTGCAAAAACAGCAATGAGTCGCCCTTCGCAGCTTGTGCACCCGTATTCATTTGGGGGGCACGACCGCGAACCCCATTGATGATGCGGTCCACCAGCGGTTCCGCCAGCGCTTTTGTTGCGTCACCGCTGCCACCGTCGACCAGAATCACCTCGGCTCCACGCGCCCGCATCGCCTGCAAAGGCGTCAGCGTGGCGACGATATGGTTGGCCTCGTTGAGCGCGGGAATGATGATCGAGAGCGGCATGCGATATCGCTTATCGGGGCAAAAACATTTCCAGCAAGTCGTTCAAAAACCGCCGGCCCAGTTCGGTCGGTTTGGCGCGCACATGATCGCGCGTAATCAAGCCCTTCGCTTCCGCGCGATCCAGTGTTGCAGTGATCGCAGTCAGCGGCAAGCCGGTGCGCTCGACGAACATCGTGAGCGGAAATCCTTCGCTCAACCGCAGCGCGTTCAACATGAATTCAAACGGCAATTCGCGCGGCGCGATAGTCTTGATTTCCTCCGCGGCGCCGCCCACGGCCGCGTGTTCCATGAAGGCTTTCGGCTGCTTGAAGCGCGATTCGCGAGTGATACGGTCGGGGAACGAAATCTTGCCGTGCGCCCCCGCGCCGATGCCGATGTAGTCGCCGAAGCACCAATAGTTCAAATTGTGTTTAGATTCCATTCCGGGTTTGGCGTAGGCCGAAGTTTCATAGTGCGTGTAGCCGGCCGCATCGAGGCGCGCATCGATCATTGATTGCATGTCGGCAGCCAGATCATCGTCGGGCAGCGACGGCGGGAAACGGTGGAACAAGGTATTCGGCTCCAGCGTGAGATGGTAGATCGACAAGTGATTCACGCCGAACGCGAGCGCCGCTTCGATATCGGCGGCGCAATCATCGAGCGTTTGCGCCGGCAGCGCATACATGAGATCGAGATTGATGTTGTCGAAATTCGCCTGCGCAATCGCGACCGCGCGGCGCGCCTCGTCGGCATCGTGGATGCGGCCCAGCGCCTTCAAATGCGCGGCATTGAAGCTCTGAATACCGATCGAAAGACGATTCACGCCCGCGTCGCGGAAACCCTTGAATTTCTCCGCTTCAAACGTACCGGGATTGGCCTCCATCGTGATCTCGGCATCGCTCGCCAAGGGCACGCGCGCGCGCACGGCGGCGAGAATTTCATCGATGCCGGCCGCCGAAAATAAACTCGGCGTGCCGCCGCCAAAGAACACGGTGGTCAAGCGCCGGCCCCAAATATTCGGCAGGGTGTGATCCAGATCGGAGATGAGCGCATCGATGTAGCGGCGTTCGGGGATCTCGCCCTTGCTTTCGTGGCTGTTGAAATCGCAATACGGGCACTTGCGCACGCACCACGGGATGTGGATGTAGAGCGACAGCGGCGGCAGCGCCGTCAACGCAATCCGCTGCGGCGCGGTGCCGGACAAGGGAATCGATGACGACATCAGCGGCGCATCCGCAGTTTTTCCGCAAGTGCTTGCAGGGCGACGCCGCGATGGCTGACACGGTTCTTGATTGCGGGATCCAGTTCAGCGGCGGTGAGTTGATATTCCGGTAGAAAAAAATAGGGGTCATAGCCGAAACCCCCCGCCCCGCGTGGTGTATCGATGATTTCGCCATGCCATTCGCCGTCGGCGATCAGTGGCCGCGGGTCGTCGGCGCGCATCACCAGCACCAGCGCGCAATAGTAAAACGCGCGGCGGTCTTGATGCGCGGCGAGTTCAGCGATCAACTTTTCATTGTTGCACGTGTCCGATTTTGGCTCGCCGGCATAGCGCGCCGAAAAAACGCCCGGTGCGCCGTTCAACGCGACCGCACAGACGCCAGAGTCATCGGCCAGGGCCGGCAATCCCGTCGCGAGCGAAGCGTGCCGCGCTTTGACCAGCGCATTTTCGACGAACGTTTCGTGCGGCTCTTCCGCTTCGGTCACGCCGAATGCCGATTGCGCGACCGCCTCGAAGTCAAAGGGCTGCAGCAGTGCGGCGAACTCACGCAATTTGCCGGGATTGTTTGATGCGATGACAATCTTTTTCATGGTTCGACATTATCTAGCGGGGCCGGGCGTTGCGGTAAAATTACACTCTTCGCTGCTCCATCGAAAATTTCTTCACCACCGCCCTCAGGAATCGACCCACATGACCATCAAAGTCGCCATCAATGGCTATGGCCGCATCGGCCGCAATATTCTCCGCGCCCACTACGAGGGCGGCAAGAAACACGATATCCAGATCGTCGCAATCAACGACCTGGGCCCGGTGGAAACCAACGCGCATTTGACGCGCCATGACACCGCGCACGGCAAATTTCCCGGCACCGTGACGGTCGAGGGCGACTCGATGATCGTCAACGGCGACAAAATCCGCGTGCTCGCTGAGCGCGACCCCGCAAAACTGCCCTGGGGTGAATTGGGCGTCGATGTGGTGCTCGAATGCACGGGCTTTTTCACCACCAAGGAAAAAGCCGGCGCGCACCTGAAAGGCGGGGCGAAAAAAGTCATCATCTCCGCACCCGGCGGCAAGGATGTCGACGCCACCATCGTTTACGGCGTCAACCATGGCGTATTGACCGCCGCGATGACGGTGATATCGAATGCGAGCTGCACCACCAATTGCCTGGCCCCCTTGGTGAAGCCGCTGCACGACAAAATCGGCGTGGTGAATGGCCTGATGACCACCATTCACGCCTACACCAACGATCAAGTGCTCTCGGATGTGATGCACGAAGACCTGCGGCGCGCGCGCTCGGCGACCATGTCGATGATCCCGACCAAAACCGGCGCAGCGTCGGCGGTGGGTTTGGTGATGCCGGAATTGAATGGCAAGCTCGACGGCTTCGCGATCCGCGTGCCAACCATCAATGTCTCGCTGGTCGATCTCTCGTTCATCGCCGCGCGCGACACGACGGTCGATGAAGTCAACGCGATCATGAAAGCGGTCGCCGCCGAGCCGGGCATGAAAGGCATCCTCGCCTACAACACGGCACCGCTGGTATCGATCGATTTCAATCACGACAGCCATTCGTCTTCCTTCGACGCAACCTTGACGAAAGTATCCGGCCGACTGGTGAAAGTGAGTTCCTGGTACGACAACGAGTGGGGATTTTCCAACCGGATGCTTGATACCACCGTTGCATTGATGGGTGCCAAATAGATTTTTGACGAAAATACCGGCGTAGTTCTTTCGAACGTCAGATAAATTCGGGGCTTGGCTGCCATGAGCAATCCGTTCACCGCGCATCCTCGATCGGTCAATGAAACCTACGTCGAACACTTCGGTTTTGCGCTGGCGTTTGGTTGGAAAATGGTCATGGGCGGGTTTGCGGCAATGGTGCATGCCGCGTTGCCATTCCTGTTCGTGACCACCGCCGGCAGGATCAACGATGAATTGCAGGAAATGCGCAAAAACTCGCTGGGCCGAAAAAAGCTATCCTGAACGGCATCGACGCATGCACCTCTCACGCAAACGCAGACTCGATACGCCCTTGCCCACGGAATAATCGGAATCGATCATGAAAATTACAGGCTTGCTTGCAAATATCGTGTTGGCGACTTTTTTGGCCGGCTGTGGTGATCGACCACCGCCGCCCAGTGGGGCGACGATGGAAAGTGCGGATCAGGCATTGCGCAACGATGAGCGCGCCATTGCAGTTCGCTTGGCGGAACAAAAAGCCGCTGTTGAAACCGCCTATCGGCAGGCGGAAACAACCGAAGAGCGCCGCAATGCGAAGGAGGCGTTGAGCCAGATCGTCGCCCGCTGGGAGAGCGCAGTCGATGGCGCAAGCAAAGTGTTTCGCGAGCAGCTCGGCGAGCCGCTCAAAAAATTGCAGGCAATTAAAGCTGAGGCAGAGACCGTCGCGGTCAATGAGTGTGCCGGCGCGGCGCGCGCAGCTCTGGTCGAGTCGATGAATATGACGCTTGAGGCCTTTTCGATGTTCCGCGCGGAAACCGGCACGGCGGTGAGTGAGGCGACCAAGGCAAAGCACAATAAGGGCGCAGAAATGCAGGCGGAAGCCCTTTCGCAACTGGCGAAGTGCAAATGATACCGCCACTCCGCGCGTTTTTGTCTTGCTGGTTCTAGTCTGCATGAAATTCATTCGCTTAGCCGATCTCGACGTCAGGAACAAGCGCGTCTTCATCCGCGCCGACCTGAACGTGCCGCAGGACGACGCCGGCAACATCACTGACGACACCCGCATTCGCGCCTCGATGCCGGCAATTGAGTTCGCGCTGAAAAATGGCGCGGCGGTCATGGTGACCTCGCATCTGGGCCGCCCCACCGAGGGCGCGTTCAAAGCCGAAGATTCGCTCGCGCCGGTAGCAGAACGGATGAGTAAATTGCTGGGCCGCCCCGTGCCGTTGATCACCGATTGGGTGGCTGGCGTCGACGTGGCGCCGGGCAATGTGGTGCTGCTGGAAAACTGCCGCGTCAATATTGGCGAAAAAAAGAATAGCGACGCACTCGCACAAAAAATGGCGGCGCTCTGTGATGTCTACGTGAACGACGCCTTCGGCACAGCCCACCGCGCCGAGGCCACCACCCACGGCATCGCTAAATTCGCCAAGATCGCCTGCGCGGGGCCGTTGTTAGCGGCCGAGCTGGATGCGCTGGGCGCGGCGCTCAAAACACCGAAACGACCGATGGTCGCCATCGTCGCCGGCTCGAAAGTCTCGAGCAAACTGACCATCCTCAAATCGCTCGCGGACAAAGTCGATCAGTTGATCGTCGGCGGCGGCATCGCCAATACCTTTTTGCTCGCGAAGGAATTGCCGATTGGCCGTTCGCTCGCGGAAATTGAATTGGTCAACGACGCAAAAGCCATCATCGACATGATGGCCGCGCGCGGCGCGGCGGTGCCGATTCCGGTCGATGCGGTATGCGGCAAAGAATTTTCGCCGACCACGCCGGCCGAAACCAAGCGCGTCGAAGATGTCGCGGAGGACGACATGATTTTCGACATCGGCCCAAAGACGGCCGCTACACTCGCCGATATCATCAAGCGCGCCGGCACCATCGTCTGGAACGGCCCGGTCGGCGTATTCGAGTTCGATCAATTTGGCCACGGCACCGAAACGCTCGCCCGCGCGATTGCCGAGTCCGATGCGTTTTCGATTGCCGGTGGTGGCGATACGCTTGCGGCGATCGCAAAGTACGGCATTTCTGACAAGATCTCCTACATCTCCACCGGCGGCGGCGCATTCCTAGAATTTCTGGAAGGAAAAACCTTGCCTGCCGTGGAAATACTCGAACAACGTGCGTCCGCGTAGCGCCGCAGCAATTCGCTTCTTCGATACTCCACAGGAACCAACATGCAACGCGCCACCAAAATCGTCGCCACCCTCGGCCCTGCCACGTCGTCACCCGAAGTACTCGAACGCCTGATCGAAGCCGGTGTCGACGTGGTGCGGATGAATTTTTCGCACGGTACCGTCGAGGACCATCAAAACCGCGCACGCATGGTGCGCGAAATCGGTGCGCGCTACGGCAAGCAAATCGGCATTCTTGCCGACCTGCAAGGCCCGAAAATCCGCGTCGGCAAGTTTGCCGAAAACAAAATCACGTTGAAGTCCGGCGATAAATTCATTCTCGACGCAGATTGCGAACTCGGCAATCAGGAACGTGTCGGCATCGACTACAAGGAATTGCCGCGCGATGTGAAGGCGGGCGACTTGTTGTTGTTGAACGATGGCCTGCTGGTGTTTGAAGTGCTGAGTGTCAAGAAAAACGAAATCGATTGCCGTGTGAAGCAAGGCGGCGTGCTCTCAAACAACAAGGGCATCAACCGCAAGGGCGGCGGTCTCACCGCTCCGCCGTTGACCTCGAAGGACATGGACGACATCAAAACGGCGGCAGCGCTGAAGGCCGATTTCCTCGCAGTGTCGTTTCCGAAAAGCGGCGCCGACATGTACATGGCGCGCGAGCTGATGCGCGCGGCCGGCGGCAACGCGATGCTGATCGCCAAAATCGAGCGCAGCGAAGCGGTGACCAATGAGGCGTTGCGCGACATCATGAAAGCCTGCGACGGCATTATGGTCGCGCGCGGCGATCTCGCGGTCGAAGTCGGCGACGCAGCCGTGCCGGCGCTGCAAAAACGCATGATCCGCATGGCGCGCGAAATGAACAAACTCACCATCACCGCCACGCAAATGATGGAATCGATGGTGTCCTCGCCGATCCCGACACGCGCGGAAGTCTCGGATGTGGCCAACGCGGTGCTGGATGGCACCGATGCGGTGATGCTCTCGGCCGAATCCGCGTCCGGACAATATCCGGTGGAGACGGTGGAAGCGATGGCACGTATTTGCGTCGAAGCCGAAAAGAGCGCCGACGTAAAGCTCGACCGCGAATTTCTGGATCGCGTGTTCACGCGCGTCGATCAATCGATCGCGATGGCGGCGCTCTTCACCGCACATCACCTGAAAGTGAAATGCATCGCCTCGCTCACTCAATCGGGTTCGACCGCGTTGTGGATGTCGCGCCTGAATTCAGGCGTGCCAATCTATGCGCTCACGCCGGAAAAAGGCACACTCACCAAGACCGCACTAATGCGCGATGTCCGCCCGTTCACCCTCGCCTACGAAGGCCATGACCGCGAAAAACTCATGAAGGCTGCCGAGCAAGTCTTGCTCGACAATGGTGTGGCCGCCATCGGCGATATCGTCGTCATCACCATGGGCGAACCCATCGGCCAATCCGGCGGCACCAACACGATGAAAATCGTCACGCTGGGAGAGCATCGCGGGGCGTGAAGATTTGGGGGAGACACACTCGCGTCAGCGAGTGACGGCGACACTAAAACCGGCAACCCGCGAATTGCTGGGCAAGACTCGTCACTGGACAAACCAAGCACTGGCGCGGACCTCCGGCGATAGTGCCGCCAAACGCCGCGCCAGTGCTAGAGTTTTGCCGCAAAATACGGGCTATATCATTTTCGTCAGCAGCATCAGCAACCAGGGCCATCCGGCCAGCGCGATCGCCATTATCCAAAGGAATGGCGACGTTTCTCCCGTTGGCGGACCGAATTGATCGCCTCCGGGCCGCGCCGACATGAACAGTAATAGCGCCACGGGCAATAATATCGTCGGCCCCATCACCATACAGATGAACAACAGGCCAACCGTGTTCATCGCGGGCCAGCCGATATCGCGTCCGCGTTTGATGGCGAAGAAAATGCCAAGTGCCAGGCAGGCCAGCGCCGTGATCACCGGCAAGAGCCAGGTGTATCCCACATGCATGCGAAACGACACGTGAAACGCCAACAGCAAGAGTGGAAGCGTATTGAGCAGGGACGGCAAACCCAACAACGCGAACTGCTTACGACTATGGCGCTTCATCAATACGTTCCTTCGCGGTTGTAAAGTTTGCCGGCGATTTCACCCGTTGCCCGCAAGAAAAGAACCGGCGAAATCACTGTCCCGCCGCCAGTCGCGACAGGTCTGACCACGTCTCGCACTCGGCCACCCCGCGCTTGCGGTTATCTTCAACGCGCCGACGAAATTCGGCGACTTTATCACCGCGTCCCGAGCCATCTTTTGGAACGGTTTGCTCAAGCGTTGTGACGTGATTGATAAAGCCGTCCACGGCCATACGGCAACGCCGTTGCTGCTCGACACGACACGCATCGGTGAAGGAATATTTGCAGGGGTCCCGGCCCCCGTTGAGTTCGTAAATCGTTTGGCAAGCCGACACGCCATTGCGCCGATTGCGCTCGATGCGTTCGCGCGTCTGCTCGCGCGTGGCGGGTGATTCATCCCGCCACGCCTCCGCTTCGCGTTGGCAACGCGCTTCGTGAAATGCGCGGCAGTCCGGCGAATCCCGGTGTCGGCACGCGTCACTTGGCGAATCTTCCGCCGCACCCGCTTCAATCGAGAGCACCGTTGAGGCCACCATTGCAAAGAGTCGCATCATTCCCATGATCCAATTCCGCGCAGGGCATCAACGCGGCCGATGCGTGAACCACGCAAAGAATGCGGTGCCGTCACTCTTCCGATCCAAAAACCAACCTTCGCCCGAACGCGCCTCGCCGCCCCACCATTGTCCGTTCATCCAACTCTTGTCTGCGACGTCGATGCCCTGTTGTTCGCAACGCGTGGTGGCTTCGTTGATCATGAAACGTTCAACCTCGTATTCGCCGGAGCCGAAATTGGCGGTGTCGGCTCCGCTGGAATTCCAGCTGAATTTTGCGCGCCGGCAGGTGGTGAATTCGATGCGCACCGAGCCCCAACGCTTCACCGCCAGATCGCTGAATTTCAGGTTGGGCCCGAACACGCTGCCGGTGGCGGAATAGACATCATTGAATGCGATGACACGGTTGATTTCGTTCGCTGTCGAGACTACCCAATATTGTGTGCCGATCTGCCCCGCATCGATCGACGCACCGGCGGCGGGCCGATGGGTGAACCAAGCGAAGAACACCGTGCCATCGGCGCGGCGATCGAGAAAAACGCCTTCACCGGATCGCGAATCGCCGCCCCACCACTGCGCGCTCATCCAGCTTTTGTCGGCGTCGTCGATGCCCGTTTGTTTACAGCGTGCGTCGGCCTCGTTGGAGAAATAACGTTGCAATTCGTATTCGCCCGAACCGAAATTGGCGGTGTCCGCACCGCTCGAGGCCCAGGAAAATTTCGCGCGGTCGCAGGCCAAAAGCTCGATGCGCGCCGAACCCCAGCGCTTGACGGCGAGTTCACTGAATTTAAGGTTGGTGCCGAACCCGGTGCCGGTCGCCGAATAGACATTGGGAAGGTCCAGCACGCGACCGCTAATCTTGGCATCGCCGACCACCCAATATTGCGAGCCGACTTGCGTCGCATCGACGACCGGTGCCGCAGTCGCAATCGGAATTGCCGCGATGAAGGTCGGGCCCGACAAGCCGCCCGATCCCGATGCCACCAGTGTGCCAAGTGATGCCCCGGAGGCGGCATCTAGGCGCGTCACACCGCCATTGTCGACCACCAGCAAGCTCCCGTCCGGCGCGTAGGCTGCGCTGCTGGGCTTGAACAGGCCGCGCTTGAACTCGGTCAGTTCGCCGTCGGAGATTCGATAGCGCATGACCTGGCCCGATCCTTCTGCCGTCAGAAAAAAATGCGTGCGAGCGGGATTCAGCAAGAGACCGCGCGGCTGTACGATGCCGCCCGCGCGCGCGGCGACCGCCACGCTCGTCAATCCTGTGCGCGGATCAAATTTGACGACGCTATTGGAGTTGTAGCCCGGCACATAGAGATTGCCGTCCGGCCCGAACATGGTGCCGATCTCCGGGCCATTAATGCCCGATGCGCGCGCCGGAAACGCGGCACCGATCAGCATGCCGGCGCGGTCAAATTTTTTCACATCATTGCTCGAATAGCCGGCGACATAGGCAATGCCGTCGACCGCGAAATCGATGCTGAGCGGCGCCATTGCGGGCGTGACAGTGAAAACACCAGCGTACTCAAGCGTGTCGGCGCGGTACTTGTGAATCGTCGACCTTTCTTCCGCGACCACATAGATGAGGCCATCGGGGCCCAATCGAATTGCCTGCGCGCCTTCGAGGCGTGTGCGGGAATCGAGATCGCGCAAATAGTTGCCCGTGCAGGCATCGTAGACGTGGACAGTGCTGAAGTAGCCGCTCACAAACAAGCGGTGGCTACAGGCGGTCTGCGCGCTGGCGCTGACGACGGCGAACGCAAACAATAGGCCGCAAAGCAGACACAAAATTCGACGCATGATTCTCTCCTGAGATATTCGGGGAGGCCAATATGCGTCGTCGCGGCAAGCAATTCGCGCCTTTAATCCGCCGTTTTTCCTCCTTTTTTGATCCGGACTCGCGGCGTCGCGCCAAAACCCGCAGCGATTGCGAAGTCGCAACGTAAAATCACGCCATGAACATTGAAATACGGCAAGAGTCGCCTGACACAGCGCCGGCACGCATCCGCGTTGGCGAATTCACCCTTCGCGCCGAATCCAATGAAATCGAAGGGCCTGCGGGCGTCGTGCGGCTTCGCCCGCTCATCATGCAGGTATTGGTGCGTCTGGCCGCAACACCAGCGATGCCCGTCACCCGCGAGCAACTCATCAATGATGTCTGGTCACGCAAAATCGTCAACGACGAAGTCTTGTCGCGCGCCATCGCCGAACTGCGCACCGCGTTGGCCGACGACGCCAAGGTGCCGCGCTACATCGAAACCCTGCCGAAAATCGGCTATCGGCTGGTGGCGGCGGTTTCAAGATCAACGGAAGCCGTCGCGCCGGTGACGGATGCATTGACGCCACGCATTCCCGTGCCAACGCCCAAGGCTGCGACGCGGGCGAATTGGCCGGTGATGTCCGCCGCGGCAATCGCTATCGTCATCATGGCGGCGATTTTGCTTTTCGCATGGCGTTCCGCGCCCCGGCAATCCCCTGCTGACTCGATCGCAATCGACGCGTTCCAGCAGATCAATGCAGCGACCCCGTTTGCATCCGATCCGGCGCTCGAACTCGCGCCGCGCTTTTCGGGCGAGGGCAAGCAAGTCATTTATGCGCGCCGCGACATCGACAAATCCGAGCTGGTGATCCAGGATGTGCAAACCGGCGCACGGCAAGTGGTGGTTGCCTCGGTCGATATCGTTGCCTCGCCGGTGTTTTTTCCCGAAACCGGGCCCAATGCGCGTATAGCCTTTTGGCGGCGCACGGGCACGGCATGCGAGATCGTCGAACATGTTCTTGCCACAAAGCAGCAGCGGCAACTGCTGGATTGCGCATTGAATCCGCAAAGCCGCTTCGATCTTTCCCCTGACGGCAAACGACTGGTGTTTTCGGCGCGCGCCTCGGCCGAGTACCCGATCCGGCTGATGTTATTGGAGATCGCGAGTCAACAAGTTCGTGCACTCACCGAACCCAAGCCGGGTGACGGGGGCGACGTGCAACCCCGGTTCAGTCCTGATGGTGCGCGCATCGCTTTTTTTCGCGGCAACGAATCGCATCAGCGCGTGTGGACGATGGATGCCGCGACGCCGCACACCGCCGCGCCGGCGACAAGCGTGGAAGGATTGTCGTACGGATTGGCGTGGACCGGGTCGCAAGGGCCGCTGCTGGTGGCGGCGGATTGGCATGGTTTCCGCGCGCTCAACGCGCTCGATCTTGCCGGCGGCACCACGCGGCTGATCGGCGCGCGTGGCGCGCGTTTTCCCGATATTGCCTCCGACGGCAACATTGTTTTTGAGAGCGCCGCATATCGCGCCGATCTCTGGCTCACCGATGCGGCCGAGCCGGGGAAAAAACGCGAAGCGCTTTGGCCTTCGTCGCGATACACCAATCAACCGGAATTTTCACCGGACGGAAAACGTGTTGTGTTCTGTTCCAACCGTGAAAACACCGACGGCATTTTCATCGGCACTCTCGGCGGCGAGGCCCGGCGTTTTCCGTTGCCCGAGGGCTTCCGGCATATCCGCCCGCATTGGACGCCCGATGGCCGCCACATTCTCGCCGTACGCATGGCGGCGAACGCGAACCGGTCGGGTGAACAGCAGGCGATCAAGATCGACGCGGCCACCGGCCAACATGAGATCCTCGCTCAAGCTGGCAATGCGGTCGCTGCGGTGCATGCGCTCGGCAATGGCGATCTGCTGATCGGCGAAGTCGCCGACTACGCGATGCGCATTGTGCGCATCCATCACGCCACCGGTGAAAAGAAGCGTCTGGCCCTGCCGCTGGCGGGCGATTTTGCGGTCAACGCGAAGTCGCTCGTGTACACGCTGCCGCAACTCAGCGGCGCCACCCTCTGCGACATCGACACACTGAATTGCGGACCATTGAAGATTGCGCTGAACGACGCCAACCGCTTCGATTGGACGCTGACCCAGGATGCAATCTGGTACCTCGATGTGGATCCTGCCGCAGCGGGAAAACGCGCATTGCATCGCTATGACTTGGCGACCGGCCGAATCAGCCGCCACGATTTTGCACCGAGCGGTGCCGGCACCAGCCTCGCCGTCAGTCCGGACGGTACCCGGCTCATCGTCATGCAGGAAGCACCACCGGCAATCGACTTGATGTTGGCGCGGACCACGCCCCAACCGCAGACACGTCGGTGAGGATTGCCGTCTCAACAATCGACAGGATCTCAAATCAGACTTGAAGTCATTCCCATGGCCTCCGACAATGACTCGACCCGGAGGGATAGCATAAAATAACGGCCTATTCCGTCGTCTTCCACCATCTGCATCACCACTTCCCGGAGCCCATCATGCCCCTCGTATCCATGCGCCAATTGCTCGATCACGCCGCCGAAAACAGCTACGGCCTGCCCGCCTTCAACGTGAACAATCTCGAGCAGGTGCAGGCGATCATGGAAGCCGCGTCCGAAACCGACAGCCCGGTGATCATGCAGGCCTCGGCCGGCGCGCGCAAATATGCGGGCGAGACGTTTCTGAAATATCTGATCGAAGCCGCCGTGGATTCCTATCCCGGCGTGCCGGTGGCGATGCACCAGGATCACGGCCAATCGCCATCGGTGTGCCAACAAGCGATGCGCTTGGGGTTTTCCAGCGTGATGATGGATGGCTCGCTGATGGCCGATGGCAAGACCATTGCGAGCTATGAGTACAACGTCGAGGTCACCCGTCGCGTCGTCGATATGGCGCACATGATCGGCGTATCGGTGGAAGGTGAATTGGGTTGTCTGGGCTCGCTCGAGACCATGCGCGGCGACAAGGAAGACGGCCACGGCACCGACGCCACCATGACGCGCGATCAATTGCTGACTGACCCGAATGAGGCCGCCGATTTCGTCAAAAAAACCGGCGTGGATGCATTGGCGATCGCGATCGGCACGTCGCATGGTGCCTACAAATTCACCCGCAAGCCCACCGGCGATATTCTGGCGATTAACCGCATCAAGGAAATCCACGCGCGCATTCCCAACACGCACTTGGTGATGCACGGCTCCTCCAGCGTGCCGCAGGATTTGCTGAAGATCATCCGCGACAATGGCGGCGAGATGAAGGAGACTTACGGCGTGCCGGTCGAGGAAATCCAGGAAGGCATCAAGCACGGCGTACGCAAGGTGAACATCGACACCGATATCCGCCTCGCCATGACCGCCGCGATCCGCAAATACCTGAACGAAAACAAGTCCGCGTTCGACCCACGCGATTACCTGAAGCCCGCCCGCGCCGCCGCGAAAGAAATCTGCAAGCAGCGCTACCAGCAATTCAATTGTGCGGGACAGGGATCGAAAATCAAGGCGATCAATTTGTCGACGATGGCGGAGAAGTACGTGAAGGGAGAATTGAAGCAGGTCGTGAATTGACCCATCCGGTCGCGGCTTTGGCCGAATCGTCGGCCTACTGCCGCAACTGCAGTCTTTTTCTGGGTGCCGCGCCCGGCAACTATTGTTCGAATTGCGGGCAGGACACCGCCACTCACCCGCCGTCGGCGTGGGAATTCCTGCACGAGTTCATCGGCCACTACGTCGCCTTCGAAGGCAAATTGGCGCGCAGCCTCGCGCTGCTGTTGTGCCGCCCGGGTGCGCTGACGTTGCGCTATTTATCCGGCAAGAAAAATAGTTATGTGCTGCCGCTGCGCTTGTATCTCACCGCTAGCATCGTCTTTTTTTTGGTGGTGAAGATCTTCGGCGCGGGCAACCTGTCCACGAGCGAAGCGAACGTCGAGCCCACCCAAGCCGATGAATTGTCCGGTCAGGCTCGCACGCCAAGCCCGATCATTGGCACCCGGTTATCCGACGAGGGCCTGCAGCAAAAGCCACTCCTGAGCCTCATCGATTGCACCTTTGCGACGGAGCAATGTGCCAAGTTGAAGGGCTACCTGAAGGACAGGTACCAGAATATGACCGTAGACCAGGTTGGTCGGCAGGCGCGCGACCGCACGATGTCACTGGTGCCGTATGCGATGTTTTTCTGCCTGCCGCTATTCGCGTTGCTCACCTTGATCTTGTACCGCCGTCGCAAGCTGTATTACGGCGAGCATCTCGTCTACGCAATGCATGTTCATGCGTTTGCGTACCTGTTGTTGCTCGCGATCGCGCTTTCGCCCAAGGCGATCAGTGAATGGCTGTACATCGTCGGCGCGGTCTATTTCTGGATGGCGATGCGCCGCGTCTTCGGTGGCCGCTGGTTGCCGACGTTTCTGCGCTTTTCCATTGTCGGCCTGCTCTATCCCATGATGATGATATCGATGATTGGGCTCACCATGCTTGCCGCTGTATTTGTTTAACGAGGAACCATCGTGTACCAATCCGCCATCACTTCCCTTCCCCTGATCGCCCGCGGCAAAGTCCGCGACATCTACGCCGTCGGCGACGACAAACTATTGCTTGTCACCAGCGATCGCCTGTCCGCCTACGACGTCATTCTGCCGACGCCGATCCCGCACAAGGGCGAAATTCTCGTCGGCCTGGCCAATTTCTGGTTCAAGAAACTGGCGCACATCGTGCCGAATCAATTGACCGGGATCGACCCCGAAACGGTGGTGGCCGAGAACGAGCGTGATCAGGTTCGGGGGCGCGCCATTGTGGTGAAGAAGTACAAAGTGCTGCCGATCGAGGCGGTGGTGCGAGGCTACCTTGAGGGCTCGGGGTGGAAGGAATATCAGGCGACCGAAACCGTGTGCGGCGTGAAACTGCCGCCCGGATTGCAGCGCGCTTCAAAATTACCCCATCCGATTTTCACACCGGCGACCAAAGCGGAAGCGGGCGAGCACGACGAGAACATCGATTTCGCGACGTGCGAAAAAATTATCGGTGCCGCGCGCGCGGCGGAAATGCGCGACACCGCAATCAGGCTCTATTCGGAAGCGGCTGAATTTGCGCTCACCAAGGGCATCATCATTGCCGACACCAAGTTTGAATTCGGCGTCGATGCGAACGGAAAGCTGCATCTCATCGATGAAGTGTTGACGCCGGATTCCTCGCGCTTCTGGCCGCTCGAGACCTACCAAGTCGGTGCCTCGCCCGAGAGTTTCGATAAACAGTACATTCGCAATTGGCTCGATTCGATCGGCTTCGACCGAAAGCCGCCGGCACCTACGGTGCCGCCCGAGATCGCGCAAAAAACCAGCGACAAATATCGCGAGGCGCTTGACAGGCTCAGCCGTTGAAGACATCACCCGACACCTCCGGCATCAAGGCGGTGCTGTTCGATTTCGGCGGCGTGCTTGCCGAATTGCGCGGCGAAGCGCATCTTCAAAATCTGCTGCAAGATCGAATGACCAGTGAGCAAATGTGGGCGGCGTGGAGTACGTCGCCCGCCGTGCGCGCGCACGAGACCGGACAGATTGCCGCCGATGAATTTTCCCGGCGCATCGTCGACGAATTGACATTGACCATCGCACCGCACGAATTTCTCGCGGGCTTTCGCGAATGGATCGTTGGCCCTTTCGCCGATACCCACACGCTAATCCGCGACGTTGCCGCACGCCACACCACGGCACTCGTCAGCAATACCAGCGCCGTGCACTGGCCGGTGATCGAGTCGTTGGGCGTATTGCCGCATATGCACCATGTGTTCGCGTCATATCAGATCGGCCGCATTAAACCCGACCGCGAGTATTACGAACATGTGCTGTCTGAAATGCAGCTGCTGCCGCATCAGGCGGTGTTCCTCGACGACAGCGCGATCAATGTTTCGGGCGCGCGCGAATTGGGCATGCATGCACGACGCGTGGTTGGGGCGACCGAGGCGCGGCGTGCGTTGGCGTTGCTCGGCATTCTGTGACCAAAACTCCAGGACTGGTGGGCCTTTCGGACCGAAAGTGCCTGAAGAAGGCCGCCAATGCTAGACTCTTGCGAACCCGATATATACATGATTCCACGCGTAAAGATCTGTTGCATCAGCTCGGTCGATGAGGCCGCGATGGCCGTGGCCTGTGGCGCATCCGCGCTCGGCCTGGTCTCGGCGATGCCGAGCGGGCCGGGCGTGATTCCAGAATCGCAGATCGCGGACATTGTCCGCACGGTGCCGCCGGCCGTTTCCACATTCCTGCTCACGTCGCGCCAAGAGGCGGAGGCAATCATCGATCAGCAGCATCGCTGCCGGGCGACCACGTTGCAACTGGTCGATTACATTGCCACAGCGGAATTAATCAAACTCCGTCGCGCATTGCCGGGCATTGCCCTGGTGCAGGTGATTCATGTAATGGGGCTGGAGTCGATTGCTGAGGCAATGGCGGTGGCGCAGCATATCGACGCGATCTTGCTCGATTCCGGCAATCAGAAACTTGCCGTGAAGGAATTGGGCGGCACCGGGCGCACCCATGATTGGACATTCAGCCGCGAGATTCGCGAGCGTTGTGGACGCCCCGTATTCCTCGCCGGCGGCTTGAATGCCGACAATGTACGCGACGCGACCACCGAAGTGCGCCCGTTTGGCGTCGATATTTGCAGCGGCGTTCGTACCGGTGGCAAACTCGACGAAGGCAAGTTGCGCGCCTTCATCGGCGCAGTGCGGGGTGCGCTTCATGCATGAACGCCTCGGCCACTACATCACGCTGACGCGGCTGAACCGCCCGATTGGCATTTTGTTGTTGCTTTGGCCGACGCTGTGGGCGATCTGGATTTCGTCCGAGGGCCGGCCCGATACCGTGATCCTCGCCGTGTTCGTGCTCGGCACCATCCTGATGCGTTCAGCCGGCTGCGCGATCAACGACTATGCCGACCGCGATTTCGACGCGCATGTGAAGCGCACCGCACAACGCCCGCTGGCGGCGGGGAAAATTTCTCCGCGTGAAGCGCTAATGGTCGCGGGCGTACTCGCCCTGATCGCTTTTTTGCTGGTGGTGATGTTTCTCAATCGATTAACGCTAACCCTTTCGTTCGCGGCACTTTTTCTGGCAGCCATGTATCCCTTCACCAAGCGTTTTTTCGCCGCACCACAAGCGGTGCTTGGCGTCGCGTTTGGTTTCGGTATTCCCATGGCGTTTGCCGCGCAGACGGATGGAGTGCCGCCGATCGCGTGGTGGCTGTTGCTCGCGAATGTTTTCTGGACGATTGCCTACGACACCGAATACGCGATGGTCGATCGCGACGACGACGTGAAGATTGGCATCAAGACCACCGCATTGTTGTTTGGCCGTCACGACGTGGCACTCGTGATGGCCTGTTATGCATCGATGCTGTTGCTGATGGTGTTTGTCGGCAATGTGTCCGCAATGGGCTGGCCGTACTATGTCGGCCTCGCCATCGCTGGCGGCATCGCGATGTTTCACTACACCCTGATCCGTGCGCGCGACCGCGAACAATGCTTCAAAGCATTTCTGCACAACAACTGGCTTGGGTTCAGCGTGTTCTGCGGCATCATGTTTGAGTACGCAATCCACACCTAGCAAGTTGCCCGCGCGGCGTAGAATGTTTTTTCGTCTGAAGACAGGAATGCCAACATGAATAAGCCGGACACCTTTCTCGTTCCCGGTCTGCGCACGCCGTTCTGCAAAGTCGATGGTGCGCTGGCGGGCTATGACGCAATCCAGATGTCGGTACCGGTCGCGCAGGCGATGGCGGCCATCGCGCGCCCCGATCTGATGATCTGGGGCACCGTGATTCCATCGCTGCGTTGGAGCAACATCGCGCGCGAAGTCTTGATGGACGCCAAACTGGATGCGACGATTCCCGCGTTCTCCACCGTGCAAGCGTGTTCGACCTCAATGGTCGGCGTGTTCGAGGCGACCGGCATGCTCAACGATCACGCGCCGCTCGCGATGGTCGGCGGCGTGGAAGCGATGAGCCAGGTACAAATCGGGCTCACGCAGGGATTTTCCAATTGGCTGCGGCGGGTGATGCAGGCGCGCAGTTTCGGCCAGCGACTCGATCAACTCGGCAGCGTCAAATTCAAACATCTCAGGCTCGATATTCCCAGCGTAAAGAACCGCTCCAGCGGCAAAAGCATGGGTGAGCACTGCGAGGAAATGGCCAGGCAATGGGGCGTTGCGCGCGACGTGCAAGATCGCGTCGCCCGCGACAGCCATGCGCGCGCCGTCAACGCGATGGCGGCGGGATTTTTCGATGACCTCGTCATCAGCGTGAACGGTACTGCACGGGACGGCATTCCACGTGCGGACTCAACGCTGGAAAAGTTGTCGCGGCTAAAGCCGGCATTTGGTGCCGGCGGCGGCACCATTACCGCCGGCAACGCCTCGCCCCTCACCGATGGCGCAGCGGCGATTTGGGTCGCCAACGAGGCGGGGCTGGCCAAATTGCCCAATAATTCTCCGCGCGTAAAACTGCTCGACTATGAAATCGCCGGCGTGGATATTTTTACCGAGGGTTTGTTGATGGCACCCGCGTACGCGATTCCGCGTTTGCTGGCGCGACACGGCCTCACGCTCGCCGATATCGATTTGTGGGAAATCCATGAAGCGTTCGCCGCACAGGTGCTTTGCAATATCACCGCGCTGGAAAGCGAATCGTTTGTGCGCGAAAAAGTCGGCGTGAATCATGCGTTGGGCAAGTTTCCCTGGGAGCGCTTGAACCCCAATGGCGGCAGCGTTGCCATCGGACATCCGTTCGGCGCGACCGGCGCGCGGATACTGTCGCAAGCCGTGAAAGAGTTGGCGGCATTGGGCGCACAATCCGGGTCTAGTAAAAAGGCCATCGTGAGCATTTGCGCCGATGGCGGATTGGGGACGGTTGCGTTGCTGGAGTCAGTCTGATCAACGCGACACGGCATTTTTTCTTGCGGATTCTTTGAAGGGAGCGACCATGGGCACCAGGGATCCCCGCGTCGATGCATACATCGCCAAATCGGCCGACTTCGCCCGACCGATACTCATCCACCTCCGCGACATCGTCCACACCCATTGTCCCGAGGTAGTCGAGACGATCAAATGGAGCATGCCGCACTTCGACTATCGCGGCAGAATTTTTTGCAATATGGCCGCGTTCAAGCAGCATTGCGCATTCGGATTTTGGATGGGCGATTTGCTCGACATCGACGCCGCCGCGGAGCAAGCGATGGGCAATTTCGGCCGCATCGCCAGCCTCGATGATCTTCCCGGCGACAAAGCGTTCGCCAAACTAATCAAGCAGGCAGTGAAGCTCCATGATGCCGGTGTGAAGGCCCCTTCGCGCGCGAAACCGGCCGCTGAAAAGAAGGCCCTTGACGTGCCGCCCGCTTTCGCGGCGGCGGTAAAGAAAAACAAGAAAGCCTGGGCAACGTTCGAGGCGTTTCCCCCTTCGAAGAAAAAGGATTATGTCGAGTGGTACACCGAGGCCAAGACCGATGCGACGCGGGAAAAGCGCCTCGCGCAAGCCATCGAATGGATGGCGGAAGGCAAAGCGCGCCACTGGAAATATGAGAACTGCTGAATCCATTTCTCAATCATTTGCATTGTCAGTAAGCCATGACACCACCTTAAGATTGTCGCCCCGGATTTATTCCGGGGCCTAAGATTTGTGAGGCGAAATTGGACCCCCGCCTTCGCGGGGGCGACAGTTTCACAATTTTTCGCAATGGTTGCACCCAACGCGCGCAGCGCTCTTCAGTTAGTGCCAAAAGGTTCAAGGTGACAATCCGCTTGTGAAATGGAAGCAGAATGACTACTGCAAATCGAGAAACTCCGCCTCGAATTCGGCCGGCGGCAAGGCCTTGGAAAAAAAGAATCCCTGATATTCATCGCACTCCAGATCGCGCAGCACGCGGTACTGATCTTCGCGCTCCACACCTTCGGCGATCACATTGAGTTTCAGGCTGTGGGTCATCGCGATAATCGCGCGGATGATGGCCTCGTCGTTGGGATCGGTACCGATGTCGCGCACGAATGAGGAATCGACCTTGATCGAATCGACCGGCAGTTGCTTCAAGTAGGAAAGCGACGAGTAGCCGGTGCCGAAGTCGTCGATCGCAATACCGACACCCATCTTGCCGAGTTTGGTGAGCAGCAATGCGGTTTCGTCCATGTTTTTGAGTAGCATGCTCTCCGTCAATTCCAGCTCGACCACGCTGGGGTCGAGCGCCGCCGACTGCGCCGCGGCGGTGATGGCGCGCATCAGGCGCTCGCCGTCGAACATCTGGCCGGCCGACAGATTGACCGCGAGTCTCAGATCGCGGCCGCTGCGTTCGCGCCATTCGGCGATCTGCTTGAACGCCTTTTCAAATACCCATTCGCCGATCGGCACGATCAACCCTGAATCTTCAGCAACGCCGATGAATTTGTCGGGCGTGATGAGTCCACGCCGCGGATGCTGCCAGCGCAGCAGCGCTTCGACGCCGGTGACGTGGCCGGTGAGGAACGACACGCGCGGCTGGTAATACAAAAGCAGTTCGTCGCGCCTGAGTGCCAATCGCAGAAAATTCTCGATCGACAAACGCTCCTGCGCGCGCGCATTCATCTCGTGCGAAAAGAACTGGTAGTTGTTGCGTCCCTTGGCCTTGGCGTCGTACATCGCCACGTCGGCGTGCTTCATCAGCGTTTGGGGATCCTGCCCGTCGCCGGGGAAAATACTGATGCCGATCGAGCACGATGTATTGAGGTGCTGGCCGTTGATCATGATGGGCGCGGCCATCGACGCGATCATTTTATCGGCGACATTTTGCGCGCCCTCGTGCGCCACCGCATCGTCGCCGACCGGCAGGTTTTCCAATATCACCGCGAACTCGTCGCCGCCCTGGCGCGCTACGGTGTCGGTGGCGCGCACGCAGGCGGAAAGCCGTGCGGCGACGCGTTTCAGAAGCTCGTCGCCGACATCGTGGCCGAGCGAATCGTTGATGGTCTTGAAGCGATCAAGATCGATGAACATGAAAGCGAGGCGTGATTTCTTGCGCGCCGCGTTGGCGACACCCTGTTCCAGACGATCGTTCAGCAACATCCGGTTCGGTAACCCCGTCAAGGGGTCGCGGGTGGCGAGAAATTCGACGCGGTCTTCGGCTAGTTTTCGTTTCGTGACATTCGAGGTGGTGCCGGTCATGCGCAACGCGCGGCCATCGTCGCCGCGTTCCGCGACCTTGCCTTTGGATTGCGTCCACGCCCACCCGCCTTGCGGATCCGGCAGACGGTATTCGCAATAAAAATCCGCCGTCTCGCCTTTCGCCGCCGCCAATAATGCGGCACGAAACATTTCATGGTCCTCGGGATGGCTCCAGTGCAGCACTTCTTCTGCGCTGAATACGGTGCCCGGTTGATCGGCGGGCTTCACGCCGAGCAGTGCCTCCCAGCCTTCGCTGAAATAGACCTCATCGACGGCCAGATCCCAATCCCAAATGGCGAGATTGGAGCCCGCCAACGCGAGATCGAGACGTTCCTTTGCGCGGCGAATTTCGCGTTCCGCCCGCTTGCGCTCAGTGATGTCGCGGCCAACGCCGATGCATAAGCGCTGGCCGCCGATGTCGAGCGCGCGGCCGTGAAACGCAAACGGTGTGTCGCGCCCCGCCTTGTTGCGGATGTCGGCTTCGACGACGATTTCGCTGCCCGATTCAAACAAGCGCCTGATCGCCTCCGCCACTGCGGGCCGATCTTTGTCGGAAATGAAATCGAGCGCACGCTTTTTTTGCATGTCGTCCGCACTGTGGCCGGTCTCCTCGGCGAAACTCGTGTTCCAGCGGATCATTTTGCCGGCGGCGTCGAACATGAAAAATGCGCCTGGCAGGCTTTGTATGGCGGCGTCGGAAAAGTCTTTTTCGTCGCGCAGCCGATCCTCGGTGGTTTTGCGCGTGGCGATTTCGTCCTCGAGCAATTGCCCAAGGCGCATGAATTCCTGCGTGACATGTTCGATGTGTTCCTGCGCGAACAATTCTCCGCTCGCTACGGGAAGGGGTGTGATCGATCCCGGCATACCGTGTGCGCCGGTACCGATGGCCGGACTTTGGCGCATTCCTTGCCGCCGCTCCGCGCGCGCCTCGAGGCGCGCGCGTGTGAGGTCGGCCAAATTAATCAGGGCCTCGCGTTCGCGTGGAGACGCTTCGCGCGAGATCGTATCGAACACGGCAAGCGCGCCGATCACCGCGCCTTCTTTCGAAATAATGGCGGCACCCGCATAAAAGCAAATATGCGGCGGCCCGGCGACCAGCGGGTGATCGCGAAATCGTTTGTCGGCGAGGGCATCGGGCACGACAAAAATGCGGGCGCGCGGACCGGTCGCCGAAGCGGCGGGCAAATAGAAACTGTGGTTGCGTGAAAAAGTGTCAAGCGGAAAATTCACCCGCGCTTTAAACCATTCGCGCCAGGACGCCTGATCTGCGTTTGACGCCGGCACATCGAAAAAAGAAATGCCCGCTATCGCCGTACCGAATACGTCGGCTGCGCGCCGCGCGAGGTCATCGAATGCGGGCTCGGCCGGCGTATCGAGAATATCCAGCACGGAAAGCGCTTGACGCGCCTCCGTCGCAGACGGCGCGGGCGCGCTCATGTGCGGTAACCCTGCTGGCGCGCGGTTGCGGAGCGCCGGGGGATCGGAGTCGATGAATGAACGAAAGGGATAGGCGTTGTTTGCATGTCGGGTTTTGCGGCGACACCTACGATCGCAACACCGCAATCACCGGCGCGTGATCCGACGGCCGCTCCCATTTGCGTGGTTCGATATCGATGGCCGCACGCTCGCAACGCGCGGCGACGCCGGACGTCAACAGGATGTGATCGATCCGCAGCCCAAGATTTCGCTTGAAACCGTTCATCCGGTAATCCCACCACGAGAAACTTTTGTCGGGTTGCGGAAACAATCGAAAACTGTCGGTGAGCCCCAGATCGATGAGCCGCCGCAATGCCGCGCGCTCGGGCACCGAACACAAAACCTGACCCTCCCAAGCCTGCGGATCGTACACGTCGCGGTCTTCCGGCGCGATGTTGTAATCGCCCAGCAGCGCGACATCGGCGAATTCAGCGATTTCTTTTTGCATGTAGCCGGCCAGTGCATCCAGCCAGCGCAACTTGTATTGATACTTGTCGGAAGCGATGCTCTGACCGTTGGGAATGTACACGCAGACAATGCGAACCCCGTGAATTGTCGCGGCAATCACGCGCTTCTGTTCGTCAACGAATCCCGGCATGCCCTTGCTGACATCTTCGGCGCGAGTGCGCGAAAGTATCGCGACGCCGTTGTAGGTTTTCTGGCCGTCGAACACAGCGTGATAGCCGACGTCGTCAAACGCGGACACCGGGAATTTCACGTCTTCCTGCTTCAATTCCTGCAAGCACAAGGCATCGGGCTGGTGGGTACGCAGCCAATCGAGCACATGCGGCAAGCGTACGTTGAGCGAGTTGACGTTCCAGGTCGCGAGTTTCATCGCCCTGTTTCCGCGCTGATTGCCATCGGTGATTCGTTATTTTGCCGGTGCCGGCGTGGATGCCGCAGGCGCGGCGGTGCTCGGCGCAGGTGCTTTCGGCAAGATGCCTGGATAGGATCGTGGGTAACCGGAATTGGTCAAGGCGTCGTGCCATTCGCTTTCGGCGAAGCCCTTGATCACGCGCTGCCCAATAGTCAACGTGGGCACCAGCAATGCACCCGCCGCTTCCTTCAATGCATCGCTGGCGGCGGGATCGGCCTCGGGGTTGCGCTCGGTGAAGGGTATGCCACGTTCGCTCAGCATGGCGCGCGCTTTGATGCAATTTTCACACGCGTTGGCGTAGAGCGTAACCGGATTGCGCTTGACGGCTTCCTTGACGCTATAGGGCAGTTCGTCAGAAGGTTTCACATTGTCGCCGTAACCTTTTTGCCGTACATCCTTGGCGTCCTTAGGCGGCGGAGTGTCCGAGTAGCTGATCTTGCCGTCCTTGTCGACCCACTTGTAGAGTTGCTGTGCATCGACTTGGGTGGCCATGAGAGCCGTCAACAACACAAGCCATATCGCGCGCATCGCATAGTTCATTTCAAAACTCCTACCGTAATGAATGTCAGAAGCACATTGCGCCGCACTCGCCGCGATTTGAAGCATCGACCGTCGCGACTACGCTGCAATCTTCATGCCATTATGGCGCAACAGCGCATCGATTTCCGGCTTGCGGCCACGGAAGGCGGCGAACGAATCCAGCGCTGGACGGCTGCCGCCACGCCCCAATACTTCATGCCGGAATCTGGCACCGGTATCGACATTGAGCACACCGGTTTCTTCAAACGCCGCGTACGCGTCCGCCGCCAACACCAGCGCCCACATGTAACTGTAATACCCCGCCGCATAACCGCCGCCGAAGATGTGCCCGAAGGCGAGCGGCGAGCGGTTGAACGGCGGATATTTCACCACCGCGACTTCATTGCGTACCTCGTCGAGCAATGCCAGCAAATCCGTTTTGGTCGGATCGAATTCCGCATGCAGGCGCATATCGAACAAACCGAATTCAAGCTGGCGCACAAACACCATGCCGGCCTGGAAATTTTTTGCCGCGATCATTTTGTCGAACAATTCGCGCGGCAGTGCGGCACCGGTCTCGACATGCGCGGTCATGTGTGTGAGCACTTCCCATTCCCAGCAAAAATTTTCCATGAATTGGCTCGGTAACTCGACCGCATCCCATTCCACGCCGTTGATGCCGGAGACGCCGAGCTCCTCGACTTCGGTCAGTAATTGGTGCAGGCCATGGCCGAATTCATGAAACAGCGTGATCACTTCGTCGTGCGTGAACAGCGCCGGTTTGCCATCGACCGGTGCGGCGAAATTGCACGTGAGATACGCCACCGGATGCTGTATTGCGCTCTGCACGCGGCGGCGGTTGATCGCATCGTCCATCCACGCACCGCCGCGTTTGGATTCGCGCGCGTACAAATCAAGATAGAACTGGCCGACCAGCGCGCCGCTTTTGTCGCGCAGATCGAAAAACCGCGCATCGGCATGCCATGTTTCTGCCTGAGCAGGCGTGACACGCAATCCGTACAATTTTTCGATCACCCGAAACAATCCCTCGAGCACTTTCGGTTCGGGAAAATACTGTTTAACCTCCTGATCCGAGAACGCGTAGCGCCGTTGCCGCAATTTCTCGGATGCGTAGGCGATATCCCACGCGTCGAGATCGGCAAGGCCCGAGAGGCCCAGTTCCGCGTGCGCAAAATCCGTTACTTCGGCCCAATCCTGCTGCGCGAACGGTTTGGCCTTTGTCACCATTTCGCGCAGGAAGGCAATTACTTCGACTGGCGATTCCGCCATCTTGGTTGCGAGCGACAAACCGGCATAGTTTTCAAAACCGAGCAGCGCGGCCGTCTCGGCGCGCAACGCCAATATCCGGTCGATGATGCCGCGGTTGTTCCATTTCGCCTCCGCGCCGAGCTCGGAGGCGCGCGTCGAATAAGCGCGATACAGCCGTTCACGCAGCGCGTGCGACGCCGCGTATTGCATCACCGGCAAATAACATGGCGCATGCAGTGTGAGTTTCCAGCCGGGCTTGCCATCCTTGTCTGCCGCTGCGCGCGCGGTGGCGATCACATCAGCGGGCAAACCGGCCAATTCCGACTTGTCGTCGATGAAACACGCGTACGCGTTGGTCGCATCGAGCACGTTGTCGTTGAAGGCCGCGCTCAACGTCGACATTTCTTCCTCCACGGCAGCGAACCGCGCCCTCTTGTCCGCTGGCAATTCCGCGCCACCCAATCGAAAATCGCGCAGCGTGTTGTCGAGCGATTGTTTCTTCGCCTGACCAAGATTGGCCCATGCACCATCACTGCGTAGCGCCTTGTATTTCGCGAACAAACGCGCGTCCTGCGCGAGCTCTGTCCAGAACTGTGTGACGGTCGGCAGCGTGCCGTTGTACGCGTCGCGCAACGCAGGCGAATTCACGACTGCATTCAAATGGCTCGCGACGTTCCAGGCGCGCGCGAGACGCTCGGTGACGTCGTCGAGCGGCGTGACGAAATTTTCCCAGGTTGGTGTTTCGGTCGAATTGCCTATCGCATCGATGGTCGCGCGACATTCATTGATCAAGTGATCGATCGCCGGACGCACGTGCGCGGGCGTGACGGCGGCAAATCGCGGCAGTCCGGAAAAATCAAGCAAGGGGTTGGCGGCGAGGGTTTCAAATGGGGCGTTCATAGGTGAAAAACCGGGTGAAAAGTGAGGCGGCAATTATAGCGTTGAGGCGTGTGGGATGCTTTTGGTTAACCTCGCTGGCGGCGATTGCATCGGTTGTGAAAATGCCATCGCCGCAAAGTCGTCACGCGGCGCGTGTTGAGCGCCGGGTCGATACGCGCCGCGCGACTGATGCGTGATACATGCAGTCCTGTTTTCTGCAGGCTCCTCGCCACGCGACGCATGGCGAAGAAATCGAAGAACAAAAGTAGTCCTTGCAAATCACTTTTTACAAATGTTTACATCTCCATCGTGCGTGAATGAATCCCGCGTGCCTGTCTCGAAAGCGCTGGAACCAGTCCTACAAATTGCGCGCGTTGCGAACTGGGTGGGTCTGACAATTTGCGGCAAGCGTGTCGCCAATTGGCGACAAATCAAAGCGCGTGAAATCAGCGACTTAACACGAATGGCGATTTGGCTGTCGTTGGATGGCGACAGACTGATTGCTTTCAACATAAGCGAATTACAACGTGACGGACGTAACGCCTTGTTTGTTTGACGTTTGTGAAAGTTGGCATGAAGGGTGCAGGCATGTTTGGCGAGAACCTCCGTTTCTGCATTTGAGTCGCGTCACGAATTTCGGAATCGTTTCACACTCTTGGATGCTGGCAATATTAATTGTGACTTGTCGTAACTGTTATTCAAATGAGTGGCGTGGTCGGTAAATTCATTGGCGTCATTTGAATGACAAATTTATTGGAACCTGAAAGTTCTCAAGGAGCGATCTTGATTAATTCCCAAGTACCAAACACAAGCATTGGGGCGGGGTTCAGGGCGAAAGTCGCTGGGGAGGGCCGCGGAATGGGCGTCTTTGGTGGGTTTTGCAGGGATGCTACTGCGAGAGTTTTTCGTTTCTGCCTGGCCGCATTGCCGCTTATGGCGTCGACCATGGCGATTGCGCAATTCGGAGTCCCACCCGAGATTACGTGGGCGGACAATTGTTCCGTCCCTGGCTATTTTGGATCCCCGCAGAAGGTTTGCGACGCACGCAAGAAACAGATTTCTTGGCCCGGCACGCTCACATATTTTGATGACGATGTTACATCTGAACAATGGTTTGCGTTCGGTCGGTGCAAAGACGGCACGTCCCAGCTTTCTTCTCCTGTGCGCGGGTTTTTGTGCCAGCCGGACTTTACCCCAACTCCGAATACGAACGCATACACATGTGGGTTGACGCCGTTGATGACCGCCTATAACAGGGCAACTCAAATGTGTGTGCGCGCCGTCAACACACCGGATCCAGGCAAAAACCCCGACTGCAAGGACTGCGGTAAAGGCAATCCAATCTATCCAGGCTACGGCAACAAGATGCAACGCGAAGTTGACATGAACACACAGGGAAATAGTCCATTGCGGATGATTCGCGTCTACAACAGTCGGCATCCCAACCAGCTATGGAATCGGGAGTATGGCCCCGGAACCAGCCGGATCGGCAGCAGTTGGTCAAGTTTCTACGAGCGGAGCATCAAAGTGAACAGCGGTGCTGGTCTTACCGTCGCAACCGTATTTCGCGAAGACAGCAAGCATTTCTATTTCACACTTGCGGGCGCTGCATATTTACCGGAAGCCGATGTCGCCGATAAACTTGAGCGGCTGACCGACGGCAGCGGCAACCATACCGGTTGGCGCTACACCGTCGCAGCAACGGAAGACATCGAACTCTTTGACGCGCTGGGCCAGCTTTTATCGATCACCTCGCAAACCGGCATCGCTCAAACGCTGGTCTACAGCGACGGCACTGCAGCCGCGCCAACAGGCGGTGTCATTTTCGGCACGGCAACGCCTTTGCCAGCCGGCCTCGTCCTGACCGTCACCGATTCCTTCGGCAAACAACTGGGTTTCAACTACGACGCGTTGAGCCGCATGGTCAGAATGATCGACCCGGCAGGCGGGACATATCAATACACGTACGACGCCACCAACAACCTCTCGTCGGTTACGTCCCCCGACAACAAGACGCGTGCCTACATTTACAACGAACCGGTCAACACTGCCAATTTCAGCCAGCCCAATGCGCTGACCGGTATCGTCGATGAGAACAATATTCGCCAGGCGACATTCAAGTACAACAACTCGAGGCGCGCGGAATCTACTGAATACGTTGGAAACGCCAACAAGTACACCAGCACCACGACAGGCCCCTATTTCAACGCAACCGTCGTCGATCCACTGAGCACGACCAGTACCTACGAATACGTGCGAGTCCTTGGCGTGGTGAAAACCAGCAAGATTACGCAGCCGTGCGGGACAGTGGGTTGCACGGGAACCGTGTCATCGATAATGTCCTACGACGCCAACGGCAACATGTCGTCGCGAACCGATTTCAACAACAACCGCACCAACTATCTCTTCGACCTCACCCGCAATCTGGAGATTTCCCGCACCGAAGGCCTGACAGCCGCCGGTGCCACCACCCCACAGACGCGAACGATCAGCACCACCTGGCACCCGACCTATCGCATCCCCGCCACCATCACCGAACCCACCACCGCCGGCAGCAAAGTCACCACTTTCACCCATGATACCAACGGCAACGTCCTCACCAAATCCATCGCCGTCGGTGGCAACACCCGCACCTGGACTTACACCTACGATCCGTTCGGTCGCGTGTTGACGGCGACCGATCCGCGCAACAACACCGCCACCAACACCTACTACCCCAATACCGCCGCGCAGAACAGCGCGATCGCCAACTCGCGCGGCATGCTGGCCAGCGTCACCAACGCCGCCAATCACACCACCACGATCACCTCCTACAACGCCCACGGCCAGCCACTCTCGATCACCGACGCCAATAGTTTGGTGACCAGCATGGCCTACGACGCCCGCCAGCGCCTCACCAGCCGGAATGTAGGAGGGGAAACAACGACGTATGACTACGACGGCGTCGGCCAGCTCACCAAAGTCACGCTGCCCGATAACTCCTTCCTGCAATACACCTACGACGGCGCGCACCGCCTCACGGAAATCAAGGACGGCCTCAACAACCGTGTCGTCTACACGCTCGACAACATGGGCAACCGCACCAAGGAAGACTACGCCGACCCGGCCAATGTACTCAGCCGCACGCGCAGCCGCGTGTACGACGCCTTGAACCGCCTGCAAAAGGACATCGGCGGCGCGACTCCTGCGACCCAGATCACCCAGTACAGCTACGACAACAACGGCAACCCAACCGGCACGATCGACCCGTTGAATCGCAGCACCACGCAAAGCTACGACGCGCTGAACCGATTGCTGCAAGTGATCGATCCGTTCAACGGCGCCGCCGCCCCGACCAAGTACGAATACGACGCGCAGGACAACCTCACCAAGGTCACCGATCCGAAAAACCTCGCCACCGTCTACGCCTACAACGGCTTCAACGAACTCACGAGTCAGACCAGTCCCGACACCGGCTCTACGGGATTCACCTATGACGCCGCCGGCAATCTGCAAACCAAGACCGATGCGCGCAGCGTCACGGTGACCTACGCCTACGATGCCTTGAACCGTGTGGCCACCATCAGCTACCCCGCCTACCAAACCGACCCCGCCGAACTGGTGACCTACACCTACGACACATGCACCAACGGCAAAGGCCGCCTCTGCAGCATTACCGACAAGACCGGCACCACCGCCTACAGCTACGACCTCAAAGGCCGCGTCACCAGTAAAGCCCAGACCACGCTTGCCTTCACGCAGACCATTGGCTACCGCTACAACGCGGCCGGCCAGATGGACGAGATGACGCTGCCCTCAGGCAAGAAAGTCGCGTACAGCTACCTCAACAACCGCATCACCGGCTTGACCTACGACGGCCAACCTATCGTCAAGAACGCCGACTACGAACCGTTCGGCCCGGTCGGTGAATGGCTCTGGGGCAACGACAGCGTGAGTGCGCCCAACAAGCACACCCGCTACTTCGACCTCGATGGCCGCACCACCAAGATCGAGTCCGGCCCCGTGAGTGGCGCAGGATCGATCGAGCCGACCATCATCGTCTATGACGCGGCCTCGCGCATTACCGACCTGCAAAAGCTCACGGCCAACGCCATCGACCCCGCCAAGAGCACCACCTACGGCTACGACAATCTTGATCGTCTGAACAGCGTCACGCCCAACGCCGGCAACCCCAACCCCACGCGCGGCTTCACCTACGACGGCGTCGGCAACCGCCTCACGTCCACCATCGCCGCCAGCACCACCAACTACGGCTACGGCACCACCAGCCATCGCTTGAACACCCTCACCGGTGCCATCACCCAAACCTACAGCTACGACGCCGACGGTAACCGCACCGGCGATGGCACGCAGACCTGGAGCTACGGCGGCAACAACCGGCCCATCACCATCGCACTGCCCGGTGCCGTCACGGTACAAGCCGGCATCAACGCGCTCGGCCAGCGCGTGACCAAGAGCGTCAACGGCACGCTCACCCGATTTATTTACGACGAGGGAGGGCGGCTGATCGGCGAATACGATCTCGCCGGCAAAGCGAAGCAGGAAACGATCTGGTTCAACGACCTGCCCGTGGCGGTGATCAAATGAGCGCGCTCGTGAAACTCCTCAAATCCGCGGTTCGTGCCATCACCCGTGCCGATGCGGTCGATCAGAAAATGACGGTCACCCCTATTGGCACTGTCGTCCCGGCGCATGCCGGGACCCAAGTAGACCTTGCATTTGCCAACTTCACCCGCAACCTGATCGCGTTCGCACTCGCCCTCGCCCTCGCGATGGGCCTCGCGCTATTTGCAAACCCCACCCACGCCCAAATCCCCCAAGCCATCACCGGCACCGCACCAGCATCACCGATCACTTACGCCCCCGGTCTCACCTTCACCCTCAACTTCACCGGCGGCGGCTCCGGCAACCCGGTCGTCTTCGCCACCTCGACCCCGACGATGTGCAGTGTCTCGGGCAACGTGGTCACGGTGCTGCAGGCCAACGACGTCTGCACCCTCACCGCCAACCAGGCCGGCAACGCAACCTACAGCGCGGCACCCGAACTGACCGGCTACGTCGTCATCAATAAGGCCCCGCAAGTCGTCACCTTCCCGCAGCCCCCCACCCCCGGCACCTACGCCCCCAACCTCACCTTCACCGTCAGCGCCACCGGTGGTGCCTCGGGCAACCCGGTCGTCTTCGCCAGCCAAACGCCGACGCTCTGCAGCGTCGGCGGGGCCGGCGGCAATGTGGTCAGCGTGCTCGCCGGCGGCTGGTGCGGCATCGCCGCGAGCCAGGCTGGCAACACCAACTACGCCGCCGCCGTCACGCCCGTCAACTACATCGTCATCAACCAGGCCGACCAGGTCATCACCGCCAGCTCGCCGCCAACGCCGATCACCTACCAGCCGCCACCCAACAACACCTTCACCTTAAGTGCGACCGGTGGTGCCTCCGGCAACCCGATCGTCTACGGCACCAGCACACCCAACATCTGCACCGTCGTCGGCAACGTCGTCAGCGTGCTCAGGGCCGGGCTCTGCACCAGCAATGCAAGCCAGGCCGGCAACGCGCAATACAACGCCGCCATCGCGGTCGGCTTCGATGTGCGGGTCGATAAGGCCGCCCAGACGATCACCTTCGCGGCACTGGCCAACAAAGCCCTGAGTGATCCCGCCTTCACGGTGAGTGCTACCACCAGTAGCGGCTTGGCTATTACCTTCACTTCACGTACCGCGACCAAATGCACCGTGAGCGGGAATACGGTAACCTTGGTTGCGACCGGTACCTGCACGATCCGTGCGGCGCAATCGGGCAACAATAGCTACCTCGCGGCGAGTAACGTGGACCAATCTTTTACGATCACTGCTGGCAGCACGACACCACAGGCGATCACCGGGTTTAGTCCGGTGACGCCGATTACCTATGTGCCGGCACCACAGGCGGGCAATACGTTCACGCTCAGTGCGAGCGGCGGCGGGAGTGGCAATCCGGTCGTTTTTGCGAGTACGACGGCGGGTGTGTGTACGACCGGGGGTACCAACGGCAGTACGGTGACGATTCAGACGGCGGGGACGTGTACGTTGACGGCGAATCAGGCGGGGAATAGTGCCTATACCGCCGCGCCACAAGTGACCGTGAATGTGATTATCAACAAGGCGAGTCAGACGATTACGTTTGCGGTGCTCACTGATAAGGCGCTCAGCGATCCGGCGTTTACCCTTGCTGCGACGGCGTCGAGTGGGTTGGCGGTTGCGTTTACGTCAACCACCACAGCGGTGTGTACGGTGGCGGGGAATACGGTGACGCTGGTTTCGGCGGGGACGTGTACGATTGCCGCGAACCAGGGGGGGGATGGGAATTACTTGGCGGCGACTACGGTGTCACGGTCGTTTCAGGTTACTGATGTTCCGAAGGTTTATTTTATTCATGCCGATCATTTGGGCACGCCGAGAGTCATCACGCGGCCGAGTGACAATCAGGTGGTTTGGCGTTGGGACAACACTGATCCGTTTGGTGCGAATCTGCCGAACGAGGATCCGAGCGCGACCGGAACGGCGTTCAAATTCAACCTGAGATTCCCGGGGCAGTACTACGATGCCGAGACCGCGACGCACTACAACTACTATCGCGACTATGATCCGGCCACAGGTAGATACAGCCAGTCGGATCCCATTGGACTGAATGGCGGAATTAGTACATATGCCTATGTAGATGGCAACCCGCTAAGTAAGACAGACCGTAGAGGGCTAAGCTTTGATAAAGAATTTCCTGATCCCTTGCTGCCACCAGTGGACGAAGGATATACCTGTGTTAAGAATGTCTCTAATGATGTTTTTGCTCGTGCAAGACGAGAAGGTTGGGTTCGATTTGATAAGAGACTGCATTGCGTCGTTTCGTGTGAGGCTGCGAAAAAGTGCGGCAGACCAGCTGCAGCTGCAGGTGGAGTCGGAAGAGAGCTTATGCAGTTGTATATTCAAGGCGATATCCTTCGCAAGGACAGAAGAAAAGACTCGGCTGATGATCAACGCGCAAATGACTTCGGCTTGAATTGCCCACCAAAGGAAAATTGTGATACCTATTGCAAGCAACGCTATTAATCGCCCTCGAATGAGCGTTTGGCATCAAGTAATTCTTGCCACGATTATTGGACTTGCGCTCGTTTCTTGTGAAGAGGCGGTTTTTCAAAGTGAAGAGTTGGCGGCGAAGAAAAAATTCTCGACTGTCTCCGTTGGGGCGGCTTCTACCGACGTAATCGCAAGGCTTGGAGACCCGTTAGGCATCATCGAAGTTAAGCAGAATGAAAAAGCAATTTACCAACTTCGAACGAGCCAGACGAACCAGAAATCAATTGAACTTGATTTCTCAGCCAGTAGCAGGGACAGTTGGCCAATAGAAATTCGCTTGTTGCCACGGGTGTTACCTACGAAACTAGGGTTCGTTCGCGTCTTGGTCTATAGCGAAGGCACGGTTCACGCTTACTATTTCCAAGGCGGAGATGGCCGCATAAAAGTAGTGGACATTGTCATTAGCTGAGTTGCACGAGAGCATCGAGAATTCTAAGGGGCCAGGTTCGAATTGATTCCGCTGGAAGCTCTATTTAAAAGAGAGAAGACCACCCCCAACGCCCGCTGATCGCGGGCGTTGTTTTTAGTTGCCGTCACCGCGTTGCACGGTGAGCATTACGCACTCTGTCGGGACGCCTTCCGCTTCAACTGGCCGCGCAGAAGCACGGGGTCACGCAGAAGCACGGGGTCAATTTGTCGGCGGGGATGCGGCACCTCAACGGCGTCTATACCCAGACCGTGAATCGCCGCCACGGACACTCGGGGTACGTGTTTCAGGGGCGCTACAAGGCGATTCCGGTAAATGGGGTCAGACACTCATGGCACTCGGTTAAGCCCCAGACGCCCCGGAAAGCGGGTTGTAGGATGGGTGGAGCGCCGCGCTACCCATCCTCCATGCGTGCGGCCCTTATTGGTATCGCTGCGCTCCACCCCACCTACCGCAGAGACGTGGGGGCATAACCGAGTGCCCTGAGGGTCAGACC
>JANPBQ010000075.1:0-24041 GCA_031430555.1 Betaproteobacteria bacterium | reverse complement strand
CGATCGCGTTCGCGCCGCGCGAAGCGATTTCCGGCGATTTCCTCGATGGCCTCTCGCGCGAGAGTTTTCGCGTGGCGCACGATATTTCTTCGTACAGCTACGCCGCCATGGCCAAGGCCGCGCTGCCGATGATGCAGGGCCGCAATGCAGCGATCCTGACACTGAGCTACCTCGGTGCCGAACGGGTGGTACCGAATTACAATACCATGGGTGCGGCCAAGGCGAGCCTGGAGGCGGTCACGCGCTATCTGGCCGCGAGCCTGGGGCCAAAGGGCATTCGCGCCAACGCGATTTCGGCGGGGCCAATCAAAACACTCGCGGCCGCGGGTATCGGCGGCTTCGGCAAGATGCTCACGTTTTTTGAAGAACAGGCACCATTGCGCCGCAACGTGACCGCGGAGGAAGTCGGCAATGTAGCGGCGTTTATGATGAGCGATCTGGCGAGTGCGGTGACGGGCGAGATCACCTATGTGGATTGCGGATTCAATGTGATTGCAAGTGGTATGCCGGGGTAGCCGTGCGATCGACGTAGAACGCCATTTGGCGAGCCTTTCCAGATACTTTTGCTCTGAAACCCTCACCATTATTGGCTCCGTGCCTTTCAATCAACTTCTATGAACCCCCAAATATTGTCATCCTCGCAAACGCGGGGATCCATTTTTGGCAACCACTGAGTGTGAATTTAAATTGAAATCATTCGACCAAAAAGTCGCCGTTATCACCGGTGCGGGCAGTGGCCTCGGGCGCGCCTTCGCCGACAAGGCGGCTTCACTCAAAATGAAACTGGTGCTCTCGGACATTCGCGACGAGCCCTTGCGGCAGGCGCTGAAGGAATTGAAAGCCGGCGGTACGGATGCGGTTGGCCTCGTGGGCGACGTGGCCAAGGCGGCCGATATCGAAGCGCTCGCCGCGCTGACCATCAAGCAATTCGGTGCCGTGCATCTGCTTTTCAACAATGCCGGCGTGGGCTGCGGCGGGTTAGTGTGGGAAAGCACCGTGAAGGATTGGGAATGGGTGCTGAATGTGAACCTGTGGGGGGTGATTCACGGCGTTCGCATATTCACGCCTTTGATGCTGGATGCCGCCAAGAAAGACCCGAATTACGAAGCTCACATCGTCAATGTCGCGTCAATCGCGGGCCTGCTCGCGCCGCATTTGATGGGCGTCTACAACGTGAGCAAACATGCGGTGGTGGCGTTGTCCGAATCGCTGTACCACGACCTCGCGAAGACTGAACCGCGCGTACAAACGTCGGTGTTGTGTCCCGGATTCACGCCGACCGGCATTTCGCATTCACATGTCGCGCGACCGGCGGAGTTAAAAAATGCGGAAGCCCCAAGCGAGTCAATGTTGGCCGCGCAAGAGATGATGGCGAAGGCAGTGGGGGGCGGGAAATTGACGGCGACCGATGTCGCGGAAATTGCGTTCAAAGCGGTGAGCGACGGGCAGTTTTATGTACTGTCGCACCCGAAATTCATGCCGTTCGTGAAAGAACGATTGGACGACATCGCCGCGTTGCGAAATCCCGGCTCGGGCGGAAATGTGAAGGCGTGATGCGTATGTCACGCAAAGACGACGCGTAACAAGTAGGTCGGGTTGCCGAAGGTTACCTGACGTTACAGTGACATCGCGTTGTCGGGGTGCTTCGGCAATCTGACCTGCCGAATACCCGCCACTTCTGCATTGGAATTCGGGGACTATTTATCCTTCTTCTCCAGCGCATCCTTCGCAATCGTCACATCGACTTTCGTTCGTACTTGCGCGAGCATCGACATCATTTCCTGTTGCGATAGCGCCTGCGCGACGCGGCTCTTGGTGGCCTTCAATTTTGCTTCATCGGTTGCCGCTGCCTCGATCAGTTTCGCGACCTGAATGAGGCTATAACCGCCGCCAGGATTGTCCGTTCCCGTGTACGCAGGCAATGTCTTGGCTTGCAATTTCATCGCCGCATCGATCACCGGCGGCGGCAGCCCACCCGGATTATTGCGGCTCACCGCCAGCAGCGTTGGCCACTTCAGATTGACTGCCTTGCCCGCCTGCAATGCCGCCAACTTCTCTTGCCCATCTTTCTTGGCGAGCTTGCCGGCTTCTTCGCGCATGAGCTTTTGCGTAATCGCGTTTTCCACTTCCGCAAATGGCCGCACATTCATCGGCGTGTGTTCCAGCACGCGCGCAGCAACCAGCGTATTCGCGGCAACCTCGATGGCTTCGGTATTGCGTTTGCCCTTGGCGACTTCATCGGCGAAAAGTGCCTGCGTCAATTTCGTATTGTTGAATGGCGGTGCCGCGCCCTGCCCTTTCAATACCCACGGTCCTTGGCGGATGGTGAGGCCCGCCACTTCCGCAGCGGCTTTCAAATTTCCCGACTGTTCATACGCCGCGTTGGTGAATTTTTCGGCGATGTCGGCGAATTTGCGTTGTGCCTTTTGCTTGCGGATTTCCGCATCGACTTCCGGTGTGGCTTCCGCAAGTGATTTGCCGACTTCCGGTCGAATATCGGTCACGAGAATGAGGTGATAGCCGAATTCCGTTTCAACCGGCCCGACCAATTCTCCCTTACCGGCTTTAAATGTGGCCTCCTCGAAAGGCTTGGTCATCAAGCCGCGACCGAAAAATCCGAGATCGCCGCCTTGTGCACCGGAGCCCGGATCCTGCGAGTGGGTTTTCGCGAGTTCAGGAAAAACCTTGATGTTCTTCTTCAGTTGCGCGAACAGATCGTCGGCTTTCGCTTTGGCCGCCTTCTTCGTGGCCTCGTCGGCACTGGCGGCGGCATTGATGAGAATGTGGCTCGCTTTGCGCTCTTCTTTTTTCTGGATGTAGCGCGCCTTGTTGGTCTCGTAAAAGCTCGCGACTTCGTCGGGTGCCACTTGAATGGTGGGCGTCAACGCGTCGATCGACAACTCCACATATTCCGGTTTTACACGCTCAGCGACGCTGAATTCCGCTTGATTGGTATCGAAATACGCTTTGACTTGCGCGGGCGTGATTTTGACCTGATCCTTGAATTGATCCACTGTGATGTTCACCATTGCAACCTCACGCGATTGCTCGGAGGCGCGCAAATACCCGGCAATACTGGCCTGCGGGGTAATGCCGGTGTTGGAAATGCTATTGGCGAACTGCTGGCGCTCCATGTCCTTGCGCAGTTTCGCTTCAAACATCGTCGCCGTGTCGCCGTTGGCCTTCAGAAACGTCTCGTAGCGCGCCGGCATGAATTTGCCGCCTTCCTGAAACAGCGTCTCCGTCGCGATGCGATCACGCAGGGCAGCATCGCTCACTTTCACGCCCGTCACTTTCGAGGCTTTTGCGAACAATCGCTGATCGATCAACTGATCCAGAATCGCCTGCCGCAATTGCGGGTTATCCATGATAGATGCATCGATGCCAGGACCGAATTGGCGCTTGTATTGCTCCAGTTGGCCACGCACAGCGTCGTTGAATTCAGCCGAGTTGATTTTTTCCCCGCCGACGGTGGCAATCACATTTTGAGCGGGTGGAGCCGCGATATACGACTCGATCCCCCACAGGGCGAAAGGAATGGTGATGAGCGCCAGAATGACTTTGGCGATCCAGGTTTTGGTGGCGTTGCGGATTGCTTCTAACATGTGTTCTGAACCTGAGTGTTGGCGTGTGGTGTGGATGCGTCGGCGCGAGGATTTGGTTGAAAATGACGGCGGTTTTCCCACTAATATTGCATTGTCAGCATGATTACGTGCCGACAAATGGGCTATCCGTGCCGCGCGGAAATCACGGTGAATTTAGCCAGCTATTTTACATCGGTTTGCAGGCGATTCTCCGGTGAAAGCGAATCTCCGGTCTCGCTCGCTGGGCACCAGAAATGTAAACCGCACCTCCGGGGAACCCGGAAACGAAAACTTGCGGCATCCCTTTTCATTGGATTCAAAGAAATCGCATTGACTGCATCTAATTCTTTCGTCTAAGCACCAACAACCAATTGATCCATACATTCTCATTTTTTCGGGTCAGCCTTGCGCACTTTTTCATACCATCCTTCTTTGCCCCCGTCGTCGCCAAGATAGGCGGGTGCCAGCATGATCAGAAATCCTTTCTCGGCGGCACGGCGAATCAACCAATCCGCATGGGCAAAATCGGCTTCATTCGGCGCGGTAAATTCGGTACGCGAGTCAAATGGCAGGTCACCATAGTAATTGGCGGACAGCTTGCGCAAGAAATGATGCGCCACCAGATTGACCGGTAACGTCTTGAAGCCACTTTGAAGGCGATCATCCAAATCGCTATCGGCATCTTCGCGGGAGAGTTGCACGATCAACGACCAAGCGGCATCTTCGTGGAAAAGGAATGGGCGAACGGTTTGACCCACAGGACACCGATAGTCCGCGCGTTTTACGGGCGGAAATATTGCATAACCAGGTGTCCTTGGTGCCACCGGAATCGACTGGGGGACAGGTTGAGGCACCGGCCCTTCGCAACCGGTGGTCGGCACCAATGCGCAAACGAACATGCGCGAGTCGAGTTGCAAAAAAAACGCCCCTGCGACATGCGATCAGAGGCGGACAATCGAAAATATTTAATGCCCCAAAGCGAATCCATTCGTCACGATCGCGGCGGTAGGTAGGGTGTCATTTCCGAGAAAAGAGCGACAACATTTCCCTGAAAATCTTCGCGCGCTCCCATCTCATGCCTTTAAGCGCCGCCCGACTTGCGCGCAGCTTTTCGATCATCGGAATGGGTGATCGTCCGATGCTGAAAAGATTGTCCATATGCCACCTCGTGCGCAATAATTTCAGTGGTGCCATCGCCTGGGGATTGAAGACCCGCTGAAGATCCATTGGCGAAAGCATCGAGGTTAGCGTCGCGGGGCTTTGCCGTCTAAAGAGCAGGACATCCGGAAGCATCTTGAATCGGCCATATAACGCAAGCTCGGCCATCAACACCATGTCACCCGCAGGATATTCTCGATCCAGGCGCGTTCGTCGCAACGCTTCCAGCCGCATCACTCCACATTGCGCGTTGTTGAGGGACAGGTTTTGGCTGACGCGCCAAAATCTCTCGCTAGGACTACTCTCCTCGAAACTCATGTCGCGGGCATAAACATCCAGCAATTTTCCCGATTCATCCATCATCTGCGTCTTGCCATAGCAAAGCACGGCAGAATCATCCGCACGCAAAGCGGCAACGCAACGCTCGACCATCGTTGGCGCACAGTAATCGCTTGCAGAGGCCCATTTGAAGAACTCGCCGGACGCCGCGTGAACAACGGCGTTCCAATTGCGCGGCAGGCCAATATTCTCACTTTGCCGAATGTAGCGAATGCGCGAGTCGCGGGCGGCGTACGACTCGCATATCTCGCGGGTACCGTCGGTTGATGCATTGTCCGAAATGATGAGCTCGAAATCCGCAAACGTTTGCGCGAGCAATGAGTCAAGCGCGCCGGCAATAAAGCGTTCCGTGTTGTAGACCGGAACACCTAACGACACGACAGGATGCGGCGACGCCATTTACCTATTGGACTTTCAACATACTGCAACTCCATTGGACGAATGGTGACCGCAAATACATTGGCGGCAAAAATTCGATAATGACCGTCAATTTTTCCAAACCATCCAGGGACAATTTCCACGATCGGACATTTGATCGTAGGCAATCTTGTCTTTCAAGGTGTCCATTTGCTGCCAAAATCCGCGATAGCGATTGGCCGTCAGTTTCCGTGCCGCGATCAATCTCTGAAAAGGAACTTCTACCAGCTCCTCACCCTCTATGATGTAGTCGAAGATTGTTCGCCGAAGGCAGAAATATCCGGCATTGACCGCAAACGTCGCATCACTCATCGCCCCAAAAGCGGTGACGATTCCGCCCTCTTCTGCCGTCACCCCATGAAAACTCTGTGGCGTTGGCACTGCGACAAAACTCGCAACTGCATCTCCGCGACGAAATTGTCCAATGTGATCGTTGAGCGGCAGATCTGTCAACGCATCAGAGTAGTTCGCCAAAAATATTTCATCGTCCCCGAGATATTTTCGCGCACGGAGCAGCCGCTGGCCGATGTTCGAATTCTGGCCCGTATCCACAAACGTAATTCGCCAATTATCGATATCGCTTGCAAGCAACTCCACTTTTTTTCCACCGTCGGAAAGCACGAAATCATTCGAAACGCACTCGTTGTACTTGAGAAAATACTCGCGAATCAAATCACCGCGGTATCCAAGACAGAGTATGAATTCGGTGTGCCCGAAATGGGCGTAGTAACGCATCAGGTGCCAAATGATGGGGCGCGCACCGATATGCACCAATGGCTTCGGGATGGTGTCGGAATGTTCCCGCAATCGCGTTCCCAATCCACCGCAGAACAAAACTACCTTCATTTACGGTCTCCTTCGTTCACACAGCCGCACAGCAGAATCTACGCAAGGAACACGCCGATGACTAAAAAAATACGAGCACGCGTCTCAAGATGACGCCGGGGATTCTATCCTGAATGCATGCCATTCTAACTGAGGGCATCCCTGAAATCGCACACTCAGCCTTCATTGCGCCGCGCAGGAATCAACGAGGCGATGCGATCGAATTGGGTTGCATTCTGCGCCCTAAATTCACGTGTTGTCCGGGCAACTTGCTCCCGCACATTTTCGGGGTGCGAAAGTACAATGTCTATGCGCGTCAACAACTCCGGAAGCGCAAGCGACTGCATGGCAAACACGTGATCCGCGAGACCGATATCGGCGAATTGTTGATGCACCTTTCGAACAGCCGAAATTGCAATGGTCGGCGCTCCGGCAACCAACGCGAGAATCATTGCATGCAGGCGCGAGCCAACAACCACCTGTGCGTCTTTGACTGCTGCGACATAATCATCAACCGTCTTGACATCGACGAATACCGGACGAGTAGTGCCTGGTTTCAACCGTTCAAGGATGCGCTCGACAATCGGCGGATCCATCCGAATCTGTGAGCAGACGAAGCGAACTTGCAGTGATCGATCCTGCAGGTGCTCAGCGACGCGTGCCAGCGCGCTCAAATAGTTGTCGTAATCACGATCTTCTGCGCCTGGCCATGCGCGCCGGGAAATCGGGCTGATGACTGCGAATCGATCCGCCTCAACGCGCGGTCGCGCAGTTCCTTTCACCTCAAGGTGAAACGCGGGATCGGCGCATACGTCGACCGGGCGTCGAAACCCGATTCGGCGAAGCGCGTCGCGCGAACCTGAATCCCTTACTACGCAAATTGCTGCGCAGTTGAGCGCACGAACGCAAAACCACTCGCCAAGCCGAGTGCGAAGTTCGTCGACGCCAACGCCAAAGACGACGACTTTCTTGCCTTGACTGCGCGCCGCAAAGCTCCAAGCCATCAGGCGAAACGGCTGCGCCCACGGCCCCCCCCAGAAATCGTCAATTTGACCACTGCCGGAAATGAGCAGCATGTCGAGCGAGCGCATTTGCCGCTGAATTTGCCGCAGCGCGGCAAATGTTCCCAGAAAGCGCGATAACCGGGTTTCCGGAACTGGTGGCGCGTTGCCGGTGCCCCCGCCCAATGTTGCAGCCGTCAGCAATTCCCCTTTGCCAGACGAGGCAAGCGCGGAGATGTTAAATGTGCGAACAGTGTCTTCCGGATCCTGGCACAAGCCTACGAACTCTAGATTGCTGCGCCTTGCGTGAAGCGCCGACATCACCGCAAGCTGTATTGCGACGTCACCAAGATTTCTGCTGGCATACATTCCCAACAACGCGATGCGCACGGCTCCCATTCGTTGCGCAGCGGGCGTGTCGGCACCGACATCCATTATTCCGGGATCCGAATAGTTGAAGTACCCATATTAATCGCCGATTCACGGCGCGTCAGGACGCTCACTCCTCAATAACTCTCGACGCGCTAGTTGAATTTTCGATAGACCGGTTTGATGGGACGACCCTCTAAGTATTTTTCAACTCCCTCGTCGAGCGCTTTTCGATAAACTACCAATGCCTCTGAAACGGCATCGATCGTCTGATCGACGTCGGCGTCGGTGTGTGCGTAGCTGATAATGAAGTTTGGCGCAAGAAGGCCACGGCGCAGCGTTTGTTGCAAAAACAAGGTGCGGAAAGGTTGCGACGGCTTACGATCTGCATCGCGAGTGCCGTAGAGAATTGAACACGGCCTGCCATCCATGGTGAAATTGTCTTGAAGGCGCAATTCTTCGACCGTTTTTCGAATGCCCGTGCGCAACCGCTCGCCTTGCCGGTAAAGTGTGCCAATTACATCTTCAGTTTTGTAGATATCGATGATCTTGATGGCCGCCGCCAACGCGGATGACTCGGCACCGTGTGTCGTTGACAACAGGAACACGCGTTCGCGGTCATGACGAAGCCCCCCAAGATCCATCACGTCGCGCTTTCCGACAAGCGCTGAAATGGCAAACCCGTTGCCAAGCGCCTTGCCGAACGTTGCCAAATCGGGATCGACGTCATAAACCGCCTGAGCACCACCTACCGCCCAGCGGAAACCAGTGACCATTTCGTCAATGATAAACAGGGCACCGTGGCGATGCGCAAGCTCTCTCAATTTATGGAGAAACCCGTCGCGTGGTTCTTCAGTCCGCGCCGCTTCTAGCAACACGCAAGCGATCTCACCCGGATTTTCGGTGAATAATTTTTCCGCGCTAGCAAGATCATTGTAGCGAAACGTAAGTGTTTCCGATCGCCGGGCTTCAGGAATTCCACTCGGAATCCCGGTCGTAATCATGAACCAGTCGTTGTACGAAAAAAATGGGTGATCCGCGCAAAGTGCAATTTTCACCCGTCCAGTTTTTGCTCTCGCAAGCGTAATTGCCGCCGTCAAAACAGTGGAGCCGTCCTTTGCAAATTTCACTTGCTCGGCACGCGGCAGTACCGACAACAACGCTTCCGCCGCCTCGACTTCAATGAATGCAGGGCGATTGAAATTGACGCCCTTCCTCATTTGTCCGCAAGCGGCTTCAATGCTGGACTCATGCGCATGACCCAACGTCACGGCACGCAGACCCATGCCGTACTCAATATACTTGCGCCCCTCGTGATCCCAGACATGGCAGCCCTTTCCGCGTTCCATAAAAGGCGGGGCATCGAAAGGATACTGATCATCTCCTTTTGCGTAGGTATGGGAGCCACCCGGTATGACGCGGTGCGCTCGCTCGTTCAATGTGTCAGTCATGATGTCCTTATGGTAGGCGTTGGCAGTTGCGAGCTGCCGCTAGGCGGCGACAGGGAACCGATCGAATTGCTCGGCGCGAAGCTTATCGACTATGCGGTCACGGGGCAAATCAACGTCTGAATATGTGATGGGCTGATCCTTCGGCATATCGCGCTTCATCACGCAATCCAGTGAGACCGCCATCGGCAAGAAGTTTCCGCGCCGGCAAATTTCGTATTTGTCCACTAAGCCGTAATTCGTGTAACCCCCCATGCCGTCAAGTCTTTCACCTGCCTTGAGGTCACGCTTGGCGTATGCGATCGTGTCGCAGGTTGGCGCTCCCTTCGGAGTGATCGTCGGATCATTGAACAATACGGCTCGAGCGACGCTATGCGGAAGCTGCATAGGAGGCAAATGATATGGCGTATAGAACATGTAGAAGGGACCTTGCCCCATCTTCAAGTAACCCAACAATTTGCCGCGAATCGGGTCCTCGTTATACGCCATCACAAAGGCACCCGTATGCGGCTCTGCGCCGAGGACGTACTCGACAAGTCCGCCATGCTTGAAGTCTTCAATGCTGAATTTACCCATCAAGTCCTTGACATGCGCGCATGGGTGGCCATGCATTCCTCGAAGCGCGGGCGCGAAGCCAGTGGCATTTCCCATAATCGCAGATTCAAGATTGAGTTTCGAGCCATCGGCGAATGACGCAACAATTGCGGCATTGACATTGAATTTTTCTGCGAACTCTCTTTGGGTTGCTGGTGTACGGTAGCGATCCAGCATCCCCTTTAGCTGCCCAACCAACATCGGCTGACAGCCCATACTTTCTACGAGTCGAAATAGATTCATCATGACGCCGGGCTCGTCGCCATCGGTATAGCTATAAACGACGCCTGCGCGATCCGCGTAGGTCTTCAAAATGGGACCAACCGACGCATCGACTTCCGCATTCAACATGATGACGTGCTTGCCCTGGCGCAGCGACTCATACGCAACCCGGGTTCCAAACTCGGGATCGCCGGTGACCTCAATAACCGCTTCCACGGAACCAGCATTCCATATGATTGATGGATCATCGGTCACCACATATTGATTCCTGCCGATAGCATCCTCAAGCGCGGCGGCGGAGGTTGCGCGTACTGTGTCGACAACGCCTGCGTCTCGATAGACCTGCTCGGCCTTTGACGGAGTACGGTTGGAGATCGCAACCAGCCGCATGCCAGGCGTCGCTTTAATGATTTGCAATGCGATGCATTGCGACATGTAGCCAGCGCCAACCATTGCAACGCGTACAGGATTGTTGGCCTGCAGTCGTTTGGCTAATGCGGTATCGGTAAGAATCACGTATTTATCTCCTTGGAAAATTGAAAATCGGGCCAGGATTTGTCTGCGCCTGAGATTACCCGGATCTCCGCAGGCCACTCAATATCGAATGCGGGATCATTGTGGCGCACACCTTTCGCTGCATTTGCCGCATAGAATCGCGACGTAAAGTACATTACCTCTGTTTCATCAGTTAGCGTCAGATAGCCATGCGCACAACCTTCGGGCACGTAGAGCATTTCGCCCGATTCAGGCGTCAAGGTAAGGCCATACCAATGGCGAAAGGTCGATGATTCTGGTCGCAAGTCGATCAGGACATCGAAAGCCGCGCCCCGCAGGCACCTTGCAATTTTCACCTCTGCATCGGGGGCGATCTGAAAGTGCATGCCGCGAAGTGTCCCGGCCTTTGGGCTAAGCGCAGTATTGACCTGGACACATGCGCTGTTTAACCCGCGATTTTCAAGTTCTCGTTGGCACCATACTCGTGCAAAGTACCCGCGTTCGTCCACCCGTTTGTCGAGTCCAATGACCCATGCACCTGATATCCCTGTCTCGGTGAATTTCACGCCGTGATTCCATTGTTCTTGTACTAGTCAGACACACGCGATCTCAACTGCGATTGCGAACGAGTAGCAAATAATACGTTGCATGGATGTTTACCCGCAAATTGTATCGCACTACGCATTCGCCTCAGAATTGAGGTTGGTGAGAAACAAGAATGGGTGACCCAACTGGCGCGTTAAGACGCAACGGCGGATTCGTATTCGTGGATTTGCGAAATACTAAAGGCGGCCATATCCCCTCCACTTCGCCACGCGCGATGCCAGGACAATGTGTGACTTAGCGCGGTCTCCAATTTCCATCTTGGATGCCAGACCAGCCTCGATTTCGCCTTGGCGCTATCGAGCTTCAAATGGTTTGCTTCGTGGGGCTGAGGGGTCTCGTCGCACTTCCAGCTTGAGCCAGGAATCCCCGCACTCAGGTATGCAACAATCCAAGCGACGGGGCGAGCGTCCTCGTCGTTGGAACCAAAATTCCATGCCTCCGCAAAATCATCGCCCGAATCGTACAATCTCTCGGCCAACGTCAAGTACCCCGAGAGCGGCTCCAAAACGTGCTGCCACGGACGGGTCGCATTGGGAGACCTGATCGTCAATGTCGTGCCAGTATCAAGCGCACGCAGGAAATCGGGGATGAGTCGATCATTGGCCCAATCGCCTCCACCAATGACATTTCCCGCCCGTGCGCTGGCGACTCGCACGCCCGCAGATGCCAAAAACGAACGACGGTAAGAAGAGGTAATCAACTCCGAACATCCTTTGCTGCTCGAATATGGATCAAAACCTCCCATCGCTTCGTTTTCCCTGTATGCCCATACCCATTCGCGGTTTTCATAACACTTGTCGGTGGTTACATTTACAACGGCGACGACTTCCGGCGTCTGGCGTACCGCCTCGAGCACATTTACTGTGCCCATGACATTTACGGAAAATGTTTCGACCGGATCGGCATACGACGTGCGTACGAGCGATTGCGCCGCAAGATGCAGGACGATTTCCGGCTTCGCATTTCGCATCGCATTTGAAAGTGCGCCGGCATCCCGAACATCGGCAATGACGTGAGATCCAATTCGCGACGCTAGTCCACATGTTTCTACAAAACTTGGTTTCGTCGGCGGTTCAAGCGAGTAGCCATATACCTCAGCCCCCATATCGGTCAACCAAAGTGCGAGCCAGCCTCCTTTGAATCCCGTGTGGCCCGTCAGAAATACGCGCTTACCCTTCCAAAAACTTCGATTCAAGCTCTGCCCTTTCTAGTTTCTGCTTATACGCGAGGATGTACCGGTCAGGCAGGCGCGGCGCGTACGATCAAATCGCTGATAGTGCACAAAAAAGTCGCACTGCATCTTGATCCGTGAACAGTCACCGATACCATCGTCGAATCTCATACAAGCAAACAATTTTTTCGCCCATAAAAGGCCTCCGCGTACCCCTCCGCAGCGTTGCATTCAATGCCACGAAGCCTTGCAATTGCTTCAAAGGTGCTGCGTGTATACCACTGTCGATCGAGTTGGCTCGGAAAGCATTCGAGCAATATCTGAATTTTTGACTCAAGGATCTCACTTGTCAGCGGCACATAGGTGTTCGGTACACCGATATCACCGTCAAACTTCGGGATTTCGTATTCGAGAATCAGGTGATCGCGAAATGTATTCCAGGTGAGTTCATTTGTGATTCGATGATCCTGATGCAAATCGCCACGGAAATGCGTCAATACCAGTTCCGGGCTGTAGGCTTTCAGAGTTTCAAAATAGTCCTTCAGTGCCGTTCCGTCGTGGGGGAAGTAGCTTCCGCGGAATTGCTCTACCCTAATCGTAGGATTGTGCGCGCGCGAAAGGAGGCGCGCAGCGGCAGCGCGGGTTTCAGCGCCCCGTACCGGGTCTGAACTCAACGTAACCCAGACAAAATGCGACTCTGGCCAACGCTCCACCATCTGCAAGATCGTTCCGCCGCATCCGATTTCGATGTCGTCACAGTGCGCGCCCAAAAGCAAAACACACGCGGGCGAAGTAGGCGAACTAAAGGAAAGTGACTTCATTGTTTTGCCCGTAACAATATTGACGTTTCTGAATTCATCGCAGTGCAAATCGAAACAGGTGGGTCTAGTGCCGCAACTTTAGCGCGATCAAAAGTGATTTCATTTTCGCGCGCTCCATTACGCGCCCAGAACAGCGCTGCGGTATGCATGATTGTATCGTTCCGCAGCTGACCGCCACGTCGCGCTGCTCATTGAGTCTGCAATTCCCGCCTCGTCCCACGTTCGCACGTAAAGTGCGGAGTCAAGCGCCTCCGCGAAGCCTTCGATGTCTTGCGGTTCAACCAAGATACCGGTGTCCGCGCGCACCATATCAGGGATTCCTCCGACCCGCGATGCTACGACCGGCCGACCTGAGGATAACGCCTCGATCACCACATTTGGACAACCCTCGCGAAGACTTGGCAGACAGAAAACATCGCAAGCCCCTAACCAGGCAGCAACCGCAATGTGATCTTGCTGTCCGGCGAACAGGAAATTTTCGGCAATTTTTAGCGACTGTGCAAGTGACTTCAACTCGGACAAGAGAGGGCCATCGCCCACCACACAAAACAGGAGGTCAGAATGGCGAACTTGGAGCCTGCCAATCGCCTTTACCATGGTGGTTAGTCCTTTTTCTTCGCTGAGTCGCCCCACGTATAACGCGATTTTCTTGCCAGACGGCAATCCTAGCGATTCACGAGAAACCTGTTTGTCTCGAATGTGGAACAAGGACTTGTCGACGCCGTTGGGAATAGTCGAGATCCGAATTCCCGGTATTCCATGAGACACCATGCCCTCGCGCAACGCTTCCGACACAGCGGTGATCGACCGTGCTCTCTGAAGCATCGACAGTATCTGTCGTCGCTTGCCGCCCTCATTAAGCATTCGGTTGACATCGCAACCGAGCGCCGTCGGCACCATCGGGATTCGAAGTCGCTGCGCAATCCAGCCTGCGGCGACAGAATCAGGATACAGCCACATCGAATTGACAACATCAAACTTCATTGACCGGTGCAGCCGCCGAACAGTGAAATACGTGCCAAGAAACATCAACATACCGAGAAGTGGCTCCGAGACGCGCGGAAACACAATGTATTTTGGTGAATACACCTTCAAACCACGAATTGTGTACTCATTGGGAACTTGCGCGAACTCAAACCATCGAGGAAAACGGCGCAGGAACTCAAAATTAGGAAACCACGGTAGTGGACAAATAACGGTCACGTCGCATATTTCTTCAAGTTCCCGCGCAAGTTGCTCGGTAAAGACGCCGCGCGTTTTATCAACGGGATTCGGAAACAAGTTTGTGAACAGCAATACCCTGAGTCGAGAATGTTCCGGTTGGGTCATGACTATCAATCAATATATTTTCGGTGCCAGAGTTCAAGCGCAAGAAGTGAAAAAATTCGCCGACTCAAGTCTTCGCGTCCACTCTTGTGTTGTTCCAGCACATGTGAAATATACGAGGGCTGAAAATATCCTCGCGAGAGTGTGCGGGTATCCAACAAGACTTCGCGCACTTTCTCAAACAAAGGGCCGCGAAACCATACGGCGATCGGAACTGGAAACCCTTTCTTCGGACGATAAATGATTTCATTTGGCAAGTACTTTTCCATCGCCTTCTTCAAAAGGTACTTCCCTTCATTGCCATTTCGCCGAAACGAATCCGGCAACGCTGTGCAAAATTCAAGTAGGTGATGATCGAGCATCGGCACGCGAAGCTCTAGGGAGCAGGCCATGGTCATCTTGTCTGCCTTGAGGAGTAAATCATCGGGCAACCACGTCTTGAGGTCGACATAGGTCATTCGACGAAGGTCGGTTGCGTCATGTATCGCGCCGAATACTCCCTGAAAGTAGCTTCCCACTCGATCGCCGACATGTACTGAAAATGTAGGCCGATACATTCTATTTTTTATGGTGGACGTAACATCGTTTGAAATTCCCCAATACCGTTGGGAATTCGCCTGCCCCGCCCAATCCCAGTATTTCGCGGACTTCTCCGAGGCCATCGCGTGTCGCCCAATAAATTGGTGCATCGAGGCAGGCAGCAAACCAACAAACGCATTCAGCTTGTCCACCTTGGGCATAATCTTATACAAGGGATACCCGGCAAGAATCTCGTCACCACCCTCACCAGAAAGAATAACTGTCACATGTTCCCGGGCCAACTTTGAAAGTTGGTATAGCGCCACGGCAGCACTTTCGACAACAGGTTCTTCCATATGCTCGAGCAATATATCCAGCGAGTCGAAAAAGTCGCCGGACTCGAGTATGAACTCATGGTGCTCGGTCTTGAAGGCCTTGGCAACAATTCGCGCGTACTCAAGTTCGCTGGATGCGGGGTCGTCGCTATAGCCGACTGAAAATGTCTTTACCGGTTCAGCCATCATTTGGCTCATGCACGCGACAATCGTGCTCGAATCGAGGCCGCCGCTTAGAAATGCGCCAAGCGGCACTTCGCTCATCAACCTTAGCCGAACACTTTCAAACAGCAGTTGCTCGAATCGATCTTTTGCTTCCTCAAATGAAATTTCCAGCATCGGCAATTCGGCAATGTCCCAATATCGGGAAACGACATGTTGGTTATTTTCAAAGACCAATATATGCCCTGGAAGCAAGCGGTTGATACCATTGAAGAGCGTTCGCTCGCCAGGCACATAGCCAAGCGACATATAGAAATCGATTAATCCCACGTCTACCGTAGGCCGAGCGGCTAGCAAACGCAATATGGGTTTTATTTCAGACGCGAACAACATCTGATGCTCATTCAAATGGAAATAGAGTGGCTTGATGCCAAGTCGATCCCGCGCAATTAGTAGTCGGTTGCGCTTAATGTCGTAAACCGCAAATGCAAACATGCCGCGAAAAAATGTCGGGCATTGGTCGCCGTACTCCTCATATGCATGAACGATGACTTCCGTGTCGCTGTGGGTGCGAAATACATGCCCCTTGGCTTCAAGGTCTACCTTAACGTCCTGAAAATTAAAAATTTCACCGTTGTATACGACGACGATGGAGTGGTCTTCGTTGAACAGCGGCTGGATGCCTCCCTCAAGGTCGATGATCTTTAGTCGACGGTGGCCGAGGGCGACGTTTTCTCGCCTGAAATAGCCTTCTGCATCTGGCCCGCGATGCGTCATTGCGCGGGTCATGTCTTCGATTTGATCGGCGGCAACCGGCGCGGACGCACGATTCACAATTCCAGCGATTCCACACATGGCAGGGGGATTAGAGAATTACAACGATGAAAAAAATTGGAAGAATATGGCGCGGAAATATTTTATGCGGCGCGCCAAGATGAACTTTGATATTTGCAAAACGCCGGACGGCCGTCAATGGGTATTTGGCAAGATTGCTCTGGTGTTCATGGTATCGCAAGGGACATTCAAAGAAACAAGTAGTGAAACTCACGCGACCCACACATTAAATTCAAGTGACATCGCGCGCCAAGACGAAACTATCTGGAAATATTAGTTGCAGCGCCATCCTTGGGGTTGCTCCCTGATTCAAGCCTGTTTCGTCAGTTGATGCCCGAAACGGAATGCGGCATTCGCACTCGTAACCCCAACTCATCAATCAGCGCAAGGTGCAGATCTCGCTGGCGGAAATCGGCCAGAATTCGCGGTAACGCATCTGCTGTGTGCGCATAGTCGTCATGAAAAAGTAGAATGCTACCCGGCGGCACCAACTGAGACTCGACTTGCGCAACAAGCGAGTTTGCATCAGCCAAGAACGAATCCTTACTATCTATTGACCAGAACACAAATCGAAAATTTTTTGAGAGTAGTTTGAGTGTTGAGCGAACCGCAACTCTCCCAAATGGTGGCCTGAAATTCCGCGGCTGTCCTGTTCCGGTAATGTCCTCAAGGACGGATTGGCACCGCAACACATCAGACACATATGCTTCCGAATGTACGTACCGGGCATCCAGATGCGCATAGCCGTGATTGCCGATTTGATGTCCCCGTCGGATTAACTCGCGGACAAGATGGCGATTGCGCTCGGCAGCGTCCCCTTGCAGAAAAAACGTCGCCCGCGCAGGATGACCGTCCAATACATCGAGAATTCTTGGTGTGATTTCGGGATGCGGACCATCGTCGAATGTCAATGCGACGGCGCGCGCTCCGCCTGGCTTGCCACCAACAACTACTGCGTTTGGCGCAATCCACGCCGCAAACCGCTTTACCCTTGCGCCCATGCCCATAGTTTTCTGTTTTCCCGCATGGATATCAGACAAGGGCAACTCTGACGAGTTATCAATTGTCTGCGATTCGCGAAAGTACGAAGATTCAATCAATTCAATAGGGGCTTGGATTCCCGAGATACGAACCGATGTACTTCGTAAGTGAAGTTGCAGAACAGAAGCCTCGTGCAACACCCGCATCCGTACACATTTCCTTCTTAAGTCGAGCTTCATTCGGATAGGGCCAAAGCGCGGCACCGCTATCGATATTCCAGCCGGTTTCGGAATGCAATGTGCCGGTCGAGCCCATGCGCGTGATAATTTGGGCGCCCATCTGCACACCTCCCGAACCTGCAGTTTTCAATGGGCTCCCAGCCTCGATGCGCATAAGTGCCAGCAAACCATTAGTGCGCGGATTGTAGGTGACTGCGCCGGTACCTCCCGCCGCTGAGCCATTGTTGAAGGTGTCAAAGTACGTCGCCGATACGCCGGAAAAGTCGGTGTTGTTCATATTGGTCACAATGACATTTGAAAATGTCTTAGTTCCACCCGATCCACCGGCAATGCCATAACCGACACTGCCCCGTGTCGACTGACCTATGGTGAGGCCGCTTGCGGCAATGTCGACGGACGATTGGTAGGAGACGTTAATGCCCCAGAAGCTATCCCAAAGCACCGCGTTCTGAATAATGTGGTTCGTCTGCGGCGCATTGCCATCAAACCGAATCGAGGCACCATCTGGGAAATTAGTGGATCGATTATTCAATGCGATCACTCCCAGCCAACTATTGTTCGAATTGGTGTTAGGCGATGCACTGTTGTATACGTTGTAGAACGCGGATTGCCACGTCCAATAGTCGAGCGTGGAATCGAGAATGATGAAATTTTGTGCGGAACAATTCGTTGAATTGTAAAAGGTCAATCCCGCTTCCGGGTCATTCTTGTCATCCGTCCAACCGCCATCATGGCGAATCACGCCCCTGCGGAAGACGACTCGATTCGCGTTATACACGAGGATGGTGTATCGCCCGCCTGCCCCGTGCCACCAATTGTCTTCAAACAAAATGTCAGCCGTATCATTGAAATCGTTGGTGCCGACAGTTGTGTTGGTGCAGTTTCCGAACGGACAGCCGCCCTTAAATTCATTTCTAAAGAACTTCAAATGGTTGCCAAGAACGGACTTGACTGCCGCATCCTGAAAACGCAAACCCTGAAAGATAATGTACGCGTCGGTGTGATCCATACTGAGGCCGGAAGTGAGGATCACATTGCCTTCGTTTTCTGCCATGATCGTGATGTAATTGCCGGCGGCACCATTTGGCAGGCCTGTAAGTGCGTTCGCCGCACCAATGTACGTGCCATCGCGAATAACCAAGGCATCACCAGGCACCAGGCACGCAAGCGCCGACTGTATCGTTTGCTTGGGTGTGCCTGAGGACTTTGCGGTCGCGCACGTGTTTGAGTTGTTTCCGGAATTGGAAACGTAATAGGTCTGCCCTTGACTGAACGATGCGATTACCGTGCAAGGCCCGTTGATCGGTGCCGTGGTATAGGTATTGCCCTGCAACGAACCACCACATGTACCGCCGACGTTCGCGACAAAGCCCAACGAGGGTGTAACAGTCAGCATCACCGTCGATCCGGGAAGTGCCGTGACGACTGTGGACGGACTAATCGTTCCATTCGCGCCCGCGCTAGGTGTAACGGCGTAAGTTGTGCATGCGGTCGAAGGACATGGCGAACCCAAGTATTCCCAAATATACGATGTAAGCGTCAGCGGTCCGCCGTAGAGCGCTGTTCCATTGGCGGCAAATCCACGCAGCGAGTTGTTCATCGCGGGACTGCTTCCCGCGGCAACGTTGTTTGATTCGGCGAAAACCGACTTAATCCTGTCTTGGAACGGCCAAGGCCAAAGGTCAACGCTTGTGAGTTGGTTATATCCAGCCTGTCCCCAACGCGTGCCTGAGACCCCGTATTGTTTCAGCACAATCGCTCCAGGCGAATTGTTCAGCAAATTGGCAGGATTGGACACGGGCTTAAGCAAGGAGGATGGCGGCGCACTCAACAAATTGACAGCTGCGCCGGGCACGTTTCCCCCAATGGTCAGATTTGCTCCGGTACCGCCCTGAATTCCAACAGCACTTGGAAGGCTATTGGAAATGTCCCACACGACTGAATTTGTGACGTTTCCAGTGGAACTGAGATCCCTCATGAAAATTCCTGATGTTCCAGACCCCTCATTAACAATCAGGCTTCCCTGAATAGTTACATTGAGCGCATTCTTTGGTGTGTAGATGCCTGCGACTTTTTCCAATCCGCCAAGCGTGCCCGGATTTTGACCGTTAATTGCAATGACATTTTGGTATAAATGATCAGTGACGCCATTGCCGATATCGTTGCCCTGGGTTGCAAAAGTTGCTTTTGCCTGCGGCGAATTTGAGTAATCGAATCGACCAACGATCCTACGCCAGATGTTTCGCTGAGTTGTTGCCGTGGCCCCTCCCTGGGAGAAACAATATCTGCATGCACCTGAGCCCGCCACATCCTCAATCAAGGTATCGCTTCCAGTTACTTCTAGTAACCCACCAAATGCGTCAATATCTCCCCCACGTTTGAAAATCGAACGTGAAATAGTATTGAAATTGCCCGCGACGACCCCGATAAATGCAGGGTTGGTCGTGCCGGACATATCAAAAATGAAACCATCGACTGCGATATAGTTGCCGCTAAGATTCAATTGATTGTCTGTAACGCCAAGAGTCGTAAGACTTTGGATTCGCACCTGCATCGGTGTTTCTGCTGTGATTGTGGTGTACCGAGTTGCAGTGCCACTTGGAACGTTACTAATAAAGTTCGGCTTGTCAGAATAGACACCATTCTTGACAATCAAAGCCCCTCCCCCGGCCAGCATGCTTACGCCCTTACCGATGGTCTTCCACGGATTGGAGATCGAACCATCGCCAGTTGAATCGTTGCCTGTGGTCGAAACGTATTTGGGTGCCGCTGCTGTAAAACTCGCGATCACCGAGCACAATCCTGTGATTGGATTTGTAGTATAGGTCGACCCCACCAAATTCCCGCCGCACGTTCCAGTCACAGTGGCGGTAAATCCTAGCGCGGGCGTAATCGTAAAAGTTGTTGTTGCACCATTCAACACTGTCTGAGCGGTTGCCGGACTTATCGTGCCATTAGCGCCGGCCGACGGAGTTACGGAGTAACTATTTCTCACAAATGTTGCGCTCACGGTGCATGCCGCAGTGATTGCATTTGTTGTGTAAAGCAATCCCACCAATGAACCGCCGCAAGTTCCGCCAACGCTTGGCGTATAGTTTGCATTTGGTGAGACTGTAAAGGATGCGGTTGCGCCAATCGGAATGGACTGAACCGTTGACGGGGTAATTACTCCGTTTGTGCCAGCGCTGGGAGTCACGGCAACGCCCATTCCAAAAAAGGATGCTACAACGCTACAGTTGGCGGTAATCGGGTTTGTTGTGTAGATGTTCCCGACAAGGGCACCACCGCATGTTCCGCTAACCGATTTCGTAAATCCCGAGTTTGCCGTAATTGTAAATGACGGTGTCGCTCCGTAATTGATGGTTTGCGACGTTGACGGGCTAATGGATCCATTTGCCCCTGCACTTGGACTAACCGTAAAGGTATCGGCAGTAAATACCGCGCCGCAATCAGATGGCGAATTTAGTGTGATTGAACCACTCATGCATGGACCCGACGCGCTTGTTAGCGTTGAGCCAAGATTTGCCGTTGCGTCAAACGTTATGAATGTTCCAATCGGGAAATTTGCCGAGCATACGGTCGGACAGGATATTCCTGGAGGCGTGGATGTGACGACTCCGCCGCCCGTTCCGGTAAGAACAATCGATAGTGGGGCTTGGCCGACTGGCGTTAATGACTGGCCAATTCTGGACTTCACGGCGGAAATATCGGAGGCACTTATGGCCCCGGAAACACCCACGTCGTTGAAGAAATTTGAGGCATTCGCGACGTTGCCGGATTTGGACTTCACGGACGATACATCAGCCGCATCGACGTCGCCCGAATTGTCCACATCCCCCAGCATGAAGCCTACCGACGCGGAGGCATATACGGTCGTTGCACCATTTCGCAGCGAAACTGTGACGCGGGAATTGTTGGGAATGCCAGTCAAAGTGACAATCACTTCAGTTCCTATGGTTTGGACGCTTGTCGCCCCTATCGCCGCGCCTTGCGGATCAACTGCCGTTACGCTTGCTGGCACTATTGCGGATGCGCTGAACTGAAAAACTATTTTGTGTCCGGAACCAATTGCGCGTGGATCAACAGTAATCGCTCCACCGATCAGCTGTGCGGTATCGATTGGTAGATCAAATACACCAGCCGCAGCATGCGTCTTTCTTGACTGCACGCCGGTTAGTGTTTGCGCCTCTGCGACCATCGCCAATCCAAGAACGAGAATCGCAAAGGTGTGTACGATGCTGCGAACGAAGGATATTTGCGACGAATTCCTTGGGCGCAATTGGCGTTTACGTCTTGGCGATTGCATTTGGAGTGACATTGTGCCTTGTATTGTAGCTGCTGCGAACGAAAAGGCGTAGCATCTGCGCGGCCCGACAAATGCAATCCGCAACTACTTTTACAGAGATGAATACCGACTATGTGCGTTTCAGATTCGCCTTTATTTCTTATCAATACTACGTGCACCAGCGGCTGTCAATCCCCCCCCCAATGCAACTCTTGATCCGTTCAAGAGCGCGATCCTAGATCAACCAAAAAAAACTCATGAATCACCAATTCATGAGTTATGTCGTGCGGGGCAAATCTGCCCTAGGAATTTGTGCCTACCTTGATCCCTGCGCCAACAATACAACTCGAACCGAATAAAAGAGAATCAGCAAATCAAACAGCAGCCGATGATTCTTTACATAGTACAAATCGTATTCAAGTTTGTCGGATGCGTCATCGACAGACGCACCGTACTTGTGGCGAACTTGGGCCCATCCCGTGACACCCGGTTTGACACTATGACGCGCCGCATAAAATGGCACTTGGGCCACGAGCTGTTCTACAAAATACGGGCGCTCGGGACGCGGGCCGACCAAACTCATTTGGCCCGTCATAACATTGAAAAGTTGCGGCAATTCATCGATTCTCGTGAGACGCATGAATCGACCGATTTTGGTGACGCGGGAGTCTCCTGACTGTGCCCACTGTGGTTTTCCATCCTTTTCGGCATCGACCCTCATGCTGCGGAATTTGAGAATATTGAAAGTTCTGCCCCCAAGTCCGACTCGCTGTTGCCGGTAAATCACAGGACCAGGGCTGTCGAGCTTAATTGCGATCGCCGCAATTAACATGACAGGCAGCGCCAATATGAACAAGGTGCCACTAGCAACAATATCAAAGACGCGCTTCACAAGAATGCGTAACTTGCCTTGCCTGAATCCGTCGCCAAAGATAAACCAGCTCTCTCTCAGCAAGTCGATTCTTACCCGGCTTCTATGCAGTTCAAAAAAAGACGATAGATCGGTCACTTTGATTCCGCGTAGTTTGCAATTGAGCAAGTCTGTCAACGGCAGTGAGCCACCTCTGCGTTCTCTCATCGCGATCACAATTTCACTTACATTATGCTGACCAGTAGTATCACCAATCGACTTTAATGGTGAGAGAACTTTGCTAGCGGGAATCGAGCTATCAACCACCTGATCCGCATAGGGAGAATAGAAACCAACAATTGATAGGCCTCGTGACCTAGAGTTATCAAGCGTTTCCTTTACAGCGACCGCGTCGCTTCCAACACCCAAAATCAATACCCGGCGTTGCGACAAAGGCGAGACCCGACTAATTAGGAAAACAGCCAGCTTGCCACTGAACCCAAGCAACATTGTTCCAGCCAAACAGGGAATGCATACACTACCATCTGGCAATTTGTAGAAGATCCAGTGCAATCCGGGCAATACGACAAGAAAGGCCAGCATTACACGGGACACAATTGGCCAAAAGCGGTCTGGCTGGTTATTTCGGTACAAGCCTAGTGCGCCGGTCAATATCACCATTGCAAGAACGATTGCCAATGCCCCCGGCACCGAGTTCACGAGAGCAGAACTTCCCCCAGGATACAACAGCATGTATCCGAATAGAATTGCGAAAAAAAGGCACACAGAATCAAGCGCAACAAGGAACAATGTACTTAGTGGAAAATAGTACCGTATTACACTAACCATCAAGATCTCCCAATCTACCGTTCTCAATCTTCACTATCTACTGACTCTTATGCATATTGGCGACAACAGCGACTTTCATTAGAAAGGTTGCAATTGTTGCGCCCATATCCGAGTTGATATTGTTGTTATTTGGTGCGCGCGAAATTATTTTTTTATACATGCCAGAAACCGATGTCAACTTCTTAACTTCCCGCAAGGAACTTCAATCCATGTTGGCCGAGGCTTTATTGCGGACTATGGATAATGAACATATTCCCTTCGTCACTGCCAAAATATGAACCAGTTCACAAACGGTGAAAAAAAGTGAACTACCGCAGATGCGGAGTACTAGTACCTTGAATTTGCTAGATTAATGCAAACAGCAACATGCTCGTCGTCGACGCTGCTATCAAACTTTGTCACGCAAGCAATATTGCAAGTATCGAAAAACAAACGCCCCGAGGATAGAGTCCTCGGGGCGTTTGTCTTTGTAAGGTCTTGGCGATGACCTACTTTCGCACGGGTAAGACCGCACTATCATCGGCGCAACGTCGTTTCACGGTCCTGTTCGGGATGGGAAGGGGTGGGTCCAACGCGCTATGGTCGCCAAGAATTCGGCAGTTGTCCGTTCC
>JANPBQ010000074.1:0-8330 GCA_031430555.1 Betaproteobacteria bacterium | reverse complement strand
CTGTCGTACCGGCGAAGGCCGGTACCCAATTTTCGTAAGCCATTGACACATTGACAAAATTGGGCCCCGACCGCAGCCTGCCCTCGAATGTTTTAATCGGGGGCCGGGGAGACAGAGATTTGAGGTAAATAGAAGTACCCTACTTTTTGCTGGGAAAATGCAACAACTGTAGCCGATCCTTCCGGCACGACAGGCAAATCGAATTCTTCGGTCGACTCAAAGCCGCTTACCGCTCACTGTATCGAAAAAATAATATTTATCCGGCATCGGCGTCACCGTCAATCGTTCGCCATGTTTATTTTGCAGGTGTCCGTCAGCGCGCACCACCACGCCGTGCGCGCCCATCTTGCCGTGTATCAGCGAATCCGATCCGAGTGCCTCCGCACTTTCAACCATCAATGCCATGCCGGTCGGGCCAATTTCCAGGTGTTCGGGACGAATGCCAAACGTAATCATGTCGCCGGACTTTGCTTTGTCCTTGATGATGCCCGGCAACGGCACCGCCATGCCGTCACCCAAATTGAGCATCGCACCATCGACCGTTCCCGGAAGAAAATTCATCGCCGGCGAACCAATGAAACCCGCCACGAACACGCTGGCCGGATTGTCGTAGACCTCCATCGGCGCGCCGATTTGCTCGACGATACCAGCGTTCATCACGATCATGCGATGCGCCAGCGTCATCGCTTCGACTTGATCGTGCGTGACAAAAATACTGGTGGTTTTCAATTCGCGGGAGAGTTTTTGAATTTCGAGGCGCATCTGCACACGCAGTTTGGCGTCAAGATTCGACAGCGGCTCGTCGAACAAAAACGCGGCCGGCTCGCGCACAATCGCGCGCCCCATCGCCACCCGCTGCCGCTGCCCGCCGGACAGTTCGCGCGGCTTTCTTTGCAACAGTTGTCCGAGTTCCAGAATCTTCGCGGCTTTCTGCACGCGCGCCTCGATATCGTCTTTCGACAATTTGCGAATCTTTAATCCATACGCCATGTTTTCATACACCGACATGTGCGGATAAAGCGCGTAATTCTGGAACACCATCGCGATGTCGCGATCTTTCGGCTCCAGATTGTTGACGAGCTTCCCGCCGATCCACACCTCGCCATCAGTGATGATCTCCAACCCCGCGATCATGCGCAACAGCGTCGATTTGCCGCAGCCCGACGGCCCGACAATGACGATGAATTCGCCGTCCGCGATCTCGGCATCGACACCATGAACCACGGCCAGTTTGCCGTAGGACTTTTTGACGTTTTTTAGGGTTATGTTTGCCATGGAGTATTCAAGTCAAATTGGGCCCCGGAATAAATCCGGGGTGACAGTGGTAACTTGTTCGACGGGTCCCCATGAGAGTCGCCGAGCAACACAGGAACGACAGGGGCCTTCCGCGAGGACTGTTTGAGGCTGGCAAGTGAAGAATCCACAGATGGGCACCAGCGGTTCGCCAGCCGAGTTCCGCAGCGGCCTGTCGTTCCGAGTAGCGCAGGGCACCCCGCGCTTTTGCGGGGCGACGAACCTGGGGTCGCCTTTCTTTGCTTACTTTCTTTGGCGAAGCAAAGAAAGTGAGTTGCCGCCGGGCAACCCCCGGCATCGGTGTGCGAAAAATCATATACGTCTGCAATCCAACTTGGTTCTCCATCCACGACCAAAAGACCAAATACCGGTCGTCCCGTTGCCTATTAGCAATGCGGACTCTATCCACATCAGAAGCCGGTCGTAACTGGCATTTTGCGCTTCACTCACAAATGGGAGCGCGAATCCGACCATCAATGCGATGCAACCTAAAAAGAGTGAGCCCCACATGAATATCTCATCCCAGCTTGACCAATAGCCGAAATAGCCGGCAGCAGAACTGTCATTCTCAAGGGCGTGAATACTGTCACGTTGGCCAACTTTCCGATTCATTATTTCTCCGTCTCCACCAACCCCTTAACAAACCACCTCTGCATCAATATCACCACCATCGCCGGCGGAATCATCGCCAGCATCGCAGTCGCCATCACCAGATGCCATTCGGTCGCCGCATCGCCGCCGGAAATCATCCGTTTGATGCCGATCACCGTCGTATACATCGACTCCTGCGTGGTGATCAATAGCGGCCACAGATATTGGTTCCAGCCGTAAATAAACTGGATCACGAACAGCGCTGCAATCGAGGTCTTTGAGAGCGGTAGAACCACATCCCAGAAAAACCGCATCGGCCCCGCGCCATCCATGCGCGCCGCTTCGGCAAGCTCATCGGGAATGGTGAAAAAAAACTGGCGGAACAGGAATGTCGCGGTCGCGGACGCGATCAAGGGCAAGGTCAGCCCTGCGTAGGAATCGAGCATGCCCAAATCCGCAACGACTTTAAACGTCGGAATAATGCGTACTTCCACCGGCAGCATCAGCGTGACAAAAATCATCCAGAAGAAAAAATTCCGCAGCGGAAAACGAAAATACACGATGGCAAACGCCGAGATGATCGAGATCGCGATTTTGCCGAACGCGATTACCAGCGCCATGATGCCGCTGTTGACCATCATCCGTCCGACCGGCGCGCTGGAGCCGCGCGTGGAACCGGCCGTGAGGACTTGCGAATAATTATTGATGAACTGATCACCCGGTATCAGTGGCATCGGCACCGAGAGAATTTGATCGAGCGTGAGCGTAGACGCGACAAAGGTGATGTACAGCGGAAACGCGACCACCAGGACACCGAGCGACAGTGTCACGTAATAGAACAACATCATCCAGGGGCGGTTCTCGACCATTTAGTACTGAACTTTCTTTTCGATGAATCTAAATTGAATCACCGACAGCGCGATCACGATCAGCATCAAAATCACCGACTGTGCCGACGAGCCGCCGAGGTCGGCCGATTTGACGCCGTCGTGATAGACCTTATAGACGAGGATCTGCGTTGCCGTCGCAGGCCCGCCCTGGGTGGTGGCGTCAATCACGCCGAACGTATCGAAGAACGCGTAAACAATATTGACCACGAGCAGAAAAAACGTGGTTGGCGATAGCAAGGGAAACACGATCGTCCAGAAGCGCCGGAATGGCGTGGCGCCATCAATGGCGGCCGCTTCCATGAGCGAGCGCGGGATCGATTGCAAACCGGCGAGGAAAAACAGAAAGTTGTAGCTGATCTGCTTCCACACCGAGGCGATCACGACCAAAATCATCGCATGATCGCCATCGAGCAGATAGTTCCAGGGAATGCCCCATAACTTCAGCACATACGCGATGATGCCGATCGACGGCGCGAACAAGAATGCCCACAGCACGCCGGCAATGGCGGGCGCGACCGCATAGGGCCAGATCAGCAGCGTTTTGAATGCAAACGCGCCGCGCACGATGCGATCCGCGGCAACCGCCAGCATCAGCGAAATGGAGAGGCCCAGCGACGCTACCAGCAGGCTGAATATTGCCGTGACTTTGAACGACGCAAGGTAGTGGTCGTCGTTGAATAAGGCCTTGAAATTATCGAACCAGACGAACTCGGTGCGCAGCCCGAATGCATCCTGCAACAACAACGACTGGTAAATCGCCTGGAATGCGGGCAGAAAGAAGAACACGACCGTGACCAGAAGCTGCGGCGCGAGCAACAGGTAGGGCAACCAGACGGATCTGAAAACGACGCGCTTTTCCATGGGTACCGTGACGGGTGGGGTGTTACAGGTAAGGCGTTACAGGTGCGGCGTGACAGGTGCGGCGTGACAGGTGAGGCGTTACAGGTAATGCGTGACAGATGATGCGTGACGGTGAAGTATGACGGTGACCTTGCGCAAATCGCGCTTTTGTCACCCGTCACGCAACATCTGTCACGCGTCGCGCCCCACCTGTTACGCCCTACCCGTCACCGCTTACTTATTCGCCGCCTCGAACTTGCGCAAGATTTCATTGCCGCGCCGGACCGCGTCATCCAGCGCTGCCTTCGCCTCTTTCTTGCCGGCAAAAACGCTTTCCATTTCCTCCTCAAAGATCTCGCGGCCTTGCACAAAATTGCCAAAGCGCAGTCCCTTCGAGTTTGCGGTCGCCGGTTTGTTGTTGAGCGAACGCGCTGCCAGATCCATGCCGGGATTCTTCTCGTAGAAACCGGATTTCTGCGTCAGCGCATACGCCGCCTGCGTGACCGGCACATACCCGGTAGAGGTGTGCCATTCCATTTGCACTTCCGGTTGCGAGAGGTACGCAAAGAATTTGGCAACCCCTTTGTAGGCGTTGTTGGTTTTTCCGCTCATCACCCATAGCGACGCGCCGCCGATGATGGTGTTTTGCGGTGCGCCTTTTACGTCGTCGTGATAGGGAATGAAATGGATCGACCACTCGAACTTCGCGCTACGCTTGATATTGGCGATGGCGCTGGTACTGCCGGTGAACATCGCACATTCGCCGCTGTAGAACTTCGCGTCGCCCTGATTGGTACGGCCGGCGTAGGAAAACATGCCCTTCTTGGCCAGATCACCCAACATGCTGATGTGGCGCACGTGCAACGGCGAATTGATCTGGAACTGCGTATCTAATCCGGCAATACCGTTTTCCTTCGTGGCAATCGGCACGTTGTGCCACGCGCTGAAGTTTTCCAGATGCAGCCATGAAGGCCAGCTGGTGGTGTATGCGCAACTGTTGCCGGACGCCTTCAATTTTTCGGCGGTCGCAACGAATTCTTTCCAGGTCTTCGGCGCTTTGGCTTCGAGCCCGGCTTTCTTGAAGGCGTCCTTGTTGAGATAAAGCGCGACCGACGAGCTATTGAACGGGAACGAGAGCATGTTGCCTTTGCTGTCCGTGTAGTAGCCCGCCACCGCCGGCAAATAGCTCTTCGGATCGAACGGCTCGTCCGCATCCTTCATCAATTGCGCCACGGGTTTGATCGCACCCTTGGCCGACATCATGGTCGCGGTGCCGACCTCGAAGACTTGCAAAATGTGCGGCGCATTGCCTGCGCGGAAGGCGGCGATCGCGGCGGTCATCGATTCCGGATATTGGCCTTTGAAAATCGGCACCACTTTGTAGTCTTTTTGCGTCGCGTTGAACTTGGTGGCGAGATCGCCGACCCGGTCGCCCAATGCACCGGTCATGGAATGCCACATCTGGATTTCGGTTTGCGCGTGCGCAGCACCGGCAGATAGGGCGATCGTGGCGGCGACGCAAGCACCCTTGCGTGAAAGCCGGAATGAAAGCGGCAAAGACTTCGACATTTACTTCTCCTCGTTGACGAAATGGCGGAATTGTTTTCGGCGCGACAAACCAGAATCGCCGTGTTGGACATTTTATGAATGAATTGTGACTGTCACTTTACCGAAAAACCGTCGGCACGGGTTGTTTCACTTGCGATGGAGGATGAGATGGCTGCAACCGCGTTCAACCTCCCGACAAGGCGGCGACGATGAGGATCCGGTCATCGGCTCTCAACGGCGCGGCCAACGATCGCTCCAATTCGGCATTGACGAACAACTTGATGTGCGCGCGAACCTTATCTTGTTCGTCGATCATGCGAAAACGAATACCGGGATATTGACGGTCGAGATCACGCAATAACGCGTCCAGGGTGCCGCCCTCGCCTGCCACCTCGCGCGCGCCGTTGGTGTACTCGATCAAGGGTGTCGGCAACTGCACGATCACAACGTGTAGGCCTCAACCGAATAAATGTGCGGCAGATGCAGCATCAGGCAATGCCATTGGGCACCCTCGTTGAAACTCGCCCAGACTTCGCCGCAAGTGGCACCGAAATAAACACCGACTTTGCCCGCCTGATCGACGCTCATCGCCTGGCGTTTTACCGTAAACCATGCTTGTCCGGCGGGCAAGCCCTTGGCTTGACGCTGCCAAGTTGCACCGGCGTCCGTCGATCGATACACGGCCGGCTTGCCGGCCACCGACATGCGCGGCCAGACGCTGGTGCCGTCCATCGGGAACACCCAAAGCGTGTTCGGATCGCGCGGATGTAACACCACTGGAAATCCGATGTCGCCGATATCGTTCGGCATGTTTTCACCGATGCGCTGCCAGCGATTTTCAGCACGATTCAATTTGTAAATGCCGCAATGATTCTGCTGATACACCACGTCTTTCACCGAGGGATGCATGCGCACGCAATGCGGATCGTGACCGGTTTCCGCATTAGGATCGGGCAGAAAATCGGCGGCACAGCCGCGATTGAGCGGCTTCCACGTCGCACCACGATCACGGCTTTCAAATACGCCGCCGCTCGACATGCCAATCATCAAATGCTTCGCGTCGAAGGGATCGACATTGAGCGAATGCAGCGTGGCACCGTCGGGCGGTGCCTCCTGAGACCCACCCAGCCATTTCAATCGATCCGGATGCAAATTGAGGCCGTCCACGCTTTGCCAATTCACGCCATCGTCTTCACTGCGGAATAATCCATGCGGCGACGTGCCGGCATACCAGACGTTGGATTCGGATGCATGTCCCGTTGCAAGCCAGAAAACGTGCGCCACCGACCAGCCGTAATCGTTTCCGTCGCCACTGCTTTCGCGTTTCGGAAACGCCGGCGGCGATGCCGCCTCTTTCCACGATTTTCCGGCGTCGGTGGAACGGAATATCGTCGGCCCCAAATGTCCTGCCCGCGCTGCTGCCAACATCGTCCCGGTGCGTGGATTCAACACCGCGTGGTGAACAATTTGCCCGTGGAAGTGCGGCATACTGCCCTCCACTTTCCATTTGGCGCGGGTCGCGTCGCTGCGTAAGATGAACAGGCCCTTGCGCGTACCGACAAGGACTTTGGTACCACCGGATTTCGATGAGGTCGCCATGATGATCTCCTCTCAAATCGTCCACAGTGAAATGCTGCGGAAAATATTCTACTCGCGCACCGCCTGAAAAACACTGGAATTCACCGCAGGAAGCCGCAAGGCGTCTTCGTCGATCTGAATGGCACGCTGAACGGCGGCGACGGCCGCCGCCGCATCGGCTACGGTGCGCGCATGTACAAAGGCAAGCGCCGAATTGGCCACCACACGCACACCCCGCTCGGGAAGCGCCGTCAACCCAACCGAAAAATCGATTGCATCCTGCGCACGTTGCCGGCCGCCTCCCAATGCCACGACGGCCATGCCCAGCGCGCGCGTGTCGATGCGGGTGACAACCCCATCGCGCGGCGCAGGCACCGCGACGATGTGGGACGCCACGGCAAGGTATTTGTCAGGATGCGCGAGCAAATCGGCCGGGCCACTAAGCGCTGCCACCATCCGCTCGAATTTCTCTGCCGCGCGACCATCATCAAGCGTGCGCGTCAACGCGAGCCGCGCGGCGGTTTCGTCGGCGAACGTTCCGCAGCACACCAACAATTCCGCACTGAGCGCCATCGTCACTTCATGCAAACGCGTCGGGCGCGAATTGCCGCTGAGGTAATCAAGCGCACAGCGCACTTCGATCGCGTTGCCCGCGCACGGTGCCAGCGGTGCATTCATGTCGGTCAGCAGCGCAGTTGTCTTCATGCCCGCACCATTGCCGACGGCGACAATACTCTTTGCCAACTCCACCGATTTTTCGTGCGTCGGCATGAATGCGCCCGAACCCGTCTTCACATCCATCACCAACGCATCGAGCCCGGCCGACAATTTTTTCGACAAAATCGACGCGGTGATGAGCGGGATCGATTCCACCGTGGCAGTGACATCGCGCGTGGCATAAAAACGTTTGTCGGCAGGTGCAAGCTCGGCGGTTTGGCCGATGATCGCGACGCCGACATGACTGACGACACGCTGAAATTTTTCAATCGGCACATTGGTCTGATAGCCGGGAATCGCATCGAGTTTGTCGAGTGTGCCGCCGGTGTGGCCCAAGCCGCGTCCCGAGATCATCGGCACGAAAACACCGCATGCGGCCAGCATTGGCCCCATCATCAACGACACCACATCGCCCACGCCGCCGGTGGAATGCTTGTCGACCACCGGGCCGCCGAGATTGAACGCGCGCCAATCCAATACGCGACCGGAATCCCGCATCGCCGTGGTGAGTGCGATCGTTTCAGCCGACGTCATGCCCTTGAAGTAAGTTGCCATCGCAAAAGCCGCGATTTGTCCTTCGCTGACCGACTCGTCGGCGATGCCACGGACAAAATCGCCGATCTCATCCGCCGCGAGGCTATGGCCATCGCGCTTCTTGCGGATGAATTCCTGCGGCAGCATCATGTCAAATCGCGTCAATACTTCATGCTGAGGAATATGCCCGCGATGGTCGCGCTCATCAGATTCGACAACGTCGCCGCCGCCACCACCCGCAAGCCCAGCCGGGCGACATCGCCGCGCAATTGCGGTGCGATCGAGCCGAACGCGCCGGCGAGAATCGCAATCGAGGTGAAATTGGCGAAGCCGCACAAC
>JANPBQ010000073.1:0-6477 GCA_031430555.1 Betaproteobacteria bacterium | reverse complement strand
CAGCAGGTGTACATGATTGGTCATCAGCACATAGGCGTGCAGCGCGCATTCGTGCTCAGCCAGCGCTTCCCCCAGCCAGTGCAGATAGTGTTGGTAGTCTTCCTCGCCGAAGAAACACGCCTCGCGATGCTGGCCGCGCTGCACGATGTGCAACGGAGTCTTATCGAGCTGGATGCGGGGGCGGCGGGGCATTCAGGCATGATAGCGCAAAATCGTTGACGTTGTCCCCTTTAGTTCATATTGCAAGACCACCCCAATGCGGTTCGCTTTCGCTTCGTTCGCGCTGATGTAGCGAAAGGCTTTAGTGCAAGAAGCCCCTCGAACCCTCAGGGCAAACGGGTTATTTTTGGCGATACGAACCGTATTGAGACCTACCCCCGGCTTGAGACTTGCCGCAGATTTGCCCGCGAGTTGGCGCGCGGTCACCCTTGGCATCATCACAATATCGAAAGTTCCGGCTCGCCTTTTTTGCCCAGCCATGTCGTGTCGAATCTTCTCTTTGTTGCCTTCAGTGCGGCGGTGTCGCCTCGCTTTCGGTAGACCTCCATCAATCCCTTCAGCGCCCAGCCGTTGCTGGGCGTTTGCGCGAGCGATTGCCGAAACGCTTTTTCCGCATCGTCCAGCCGGCCGGCACGCAATAGCACCACACCCAGCGATTGGCGTACCGGGTAATACCAATGGGGGGGTTCGGTGTACGGCAACGTATCCTGAACGAATACGGCATCCTCATACGCCTTGATGGCACCCGCCAGATCGCCACGCGCATCCGCGAGGCGCCCGAGCGCTACATGCCGCGCGGTTTGCACGATCTCTTGGCCCGGTACATCCGATTCTTTCAACGCTTTGAAATCGCCATCACGTTCGATCATGACCAGCAAGTCGATTTCTTTCTGACTTTCCGCAAAGGCGCCCTTGCGCGCAAACGCGACGGCGCGCGCGTAGTGCCACATCGCGTTGACCAGAATAAGATCCTTGCCTGGATCGGGAAGTGCCAGGATCGTTTCCGGGCTGCTGAATTGTACGTGTGAAAAGTAAGGTGCCGCCTTGACTGACTGTAGCCCGGCCGAAATTTTCAGGTAATCCGGATCGATGACCTTGTCGAGTTTGGCACCCGCGTCGAGTGCCGCTTTGCCTTCACCGCCCATCAGCGCGGATACCATGACGAAGTGCACGTTGTGCGGGTAGTAACCGCTTTTGTAAGGAGGGTCGCTGGCCGAATGCTTGAAGTATTTTTCATCGACGGCCATTGCCGCGATATTCGCCTGTAAGGATTCCTTGTAGAGGCCGATGCGGTAATAGATATGCGCCGGCATGTGCACCATATGACCGGCCCCCGGCATCTGCCTGCCGAGCTGGCGCGCAAACGGCAGTGCCTTCTCAGGCTTGATGGAAGCTTCCATCGTGTGAATGTAATAGTGGATGGCGCCGGCATGGCCGGGATTGCGTTCCAGCACGCGCTCGAGTGCGTCGACCACTTCCTGCGTCCGGCCTTTCGGCTTCGCGCCTGCCGCCTCCCAGTAATCCCAAGGCGATAGATCCATGAGCGATTCGGCAAACAACACCTGGATCGTGTCATCGCTGCGGAACCTCGCCGCCGCCTCGGCCATGCCGTCCGCATAGGCCTTGTCGAGCGCCGCACGCTCTGCCTTGGGGTCTGCCGAATAGCGTTTGGCGAGCGCCGCAATCAGCGCCTTCTCCGCGTCACTTGCAGTCGAACTCTTCGCCACCGCGTTTTGTGCGGCCGCGATCGCAGGCACCACCGCTTCCGCAAGCATCGACGCATTGATATTGGGCCCGAGCACCAGCGCCTCACCCCAGAAACACATCGCGCATTGCGGATCCAGCTTTTGCGCGGCACGGAAGGCACGCGCGGCCTCCGCGTGATTGAACGCGAATGTCAATCGAAGTCCCTGATCAAAATAGGCTTGCGCCAAGGCGTTCGTCGTGCTGATCTTGAAATGCAAATTGCCCAGGTCTTTGAACAACGGCGGCGTTTCCGCCACCGGCTTGCCGGCCTTAAGCTGGCCCGGCTGAAAAGGGGCTGTTTCCGCCTTGGCAAGCATAAGTTTCTTCAGCAACGGCGGGACGCCGGCCTGCACCGGGCCACAAGCTTTGCCGTTGACAAACAGGGGATCGAAATACGTCGCGTCGTCATTGAGCCCGGCAAGCGTCGGTACCACGACACCAACACCCAGCGTGACAACGCCGGCGACCGCCAGCGCTCGCGTAATTTTTCTGGTTTTCATTTTGTGGATCTCCCGAATTTTTTCGAACCTGCGGATCAGCAAAAAAATTGTGCGAACGATTGTGGGCACGTTTGTGCGCGAGTGGGTGAGCATGCGCGGCGGCATCGATCAAGGCATTTTATATTCTGTGAAATCGGGAGCCATGTCAATTTGACGTTCGGCGGCAACACTACACAAAGTACGCGACCGATACAAATCGGGTCGACTCCAAAGGGTTCGTCGTTCCCGCGTACGGTGAAAGCATGCTTTCACCGCGTCGTTCGCTGCAACGTCACAGTCGGGAAGCACCAGCAGCTTGTAACTGCCCGACCGGGTGACAATACGCGAAGGCGTGAGTGCGACGCCCCGCGCGATGGTGCTGAGCGCGCGGCTTTTGCCGGAGCCCGTGTCGTTTTCGATAAGATAGGTGTACATCACGCAGGGCGATCCATCCAGCGGCGCCTGCAGCCGCGGCCCGGTGACCTCGATGGTGCCAACCAGCACCCCATGCTTGCCATCCACCGGCGGTGTGCCGGCGATGCCGCCAAGGATGGCGGCCCGTTCCCGCCAGCGGCCATACGAGGATACGAAAAGCCCGAACGAGGCCCACGCAAAGAGCCCGCCGAATATCGCGATGCCGATCGTGTCTGATAGGCGCATGCCGTGCGACTGCAAGTACCATGCGATCAATGTCCCTGCGACCAGCCATCCGCTGAATGCCTGCAATAATCCAAAAAGTATTATTTTCACTTCACAGCTCTTTTTGCGATTCCAGATTGTCGTGATCAATCGGACTTCTTACGTCATTGACGGCGCGTGCCGGCACCATTCAATGGCAACTCATGGAGGCACTCTCGGCACGCTTTGGTCCCAATGGACAATGCCAATCGCGACGCGCATGATGCGAATTGCCGACCCAGGCTGGCAAAGCGTGGCGCCGCGATCGGCGCGCGATGAGAAGCGCAAAACGGGGCCAGGCACGGCATTTTTCCTGACGAGAAATCAACATTTGACGGGGCAGCGTAATTTGTCTTGCCTAACTAAATGCTGTCCCCTCAAATACTTTGATCTCTAAAGCGAATCGCTCGCAATTTCAATTGCCAACTGGAGTAAATGCTTGAAGGCCCTGCTTGCCGATGTGTTTCACTGGGTTTTGCGAAATTCCATCACCTTCTTGACGATCGTCCTGATACTGGTCTTGGCCACCTTTGTTCAAAAGGAGGTCAAAGAGTTAAGCGCGGCCATGACGGACCAGGCCACGTTGAGCGGTGGCGCCGATGAATTCAGGCGATACATTGATGCAAAGGAGAAAGAAACGACTGACCGGGCGATGCAGTTTGAAAAAGAGTCCGTTGCACGGCTGAAAAGCAGAATTGAAGCAATAGAGAGACGCATTCAAGAAACAAGAGCCACACAAAAGTCTCCAGCCAGCCAGGTATTGCCACTTTTGACCGGCGGCAATGTGGTTGGCGGATTCCTGGACGTCTTGAAGGCCGATGCAGAGATCAAGTTGCTTCAACAGGAAAAAGCGTATCTGGAGGGCCTGCTTTCTGCCGCTGAGAATGTTGGAAGACGTGGCGATGCCGAACAGGAAATGGAACGGCGTCGTCAACTGCATGTTGCAGCTTATGCCGTGCTCATGAAAAACGAATCCGGGCAGGCGGCGCTCATTGATTGTTGTTCGTTCAGCGCAAGGTTGAATCCGTGGTCGTCCGACTACGTGCGGCTCGCAAGCCTGAAGGCGGCGAATGTCGAGTTGCGTGCTGCGAACCTCGCCGCTTATGAGAGCTATTTACGACAGAGCCGCGTCGTTGCCTTCATGCAAAAGCTGAAGGCCCCGGTGCCTTTCAATGCAGCGCGTGAGCAGTTTGCGGATTCGCTCGATGCGTTGGAGCAGGGAAGAAGGGCGGTTGACCAGCGCTATGGGCGAAACTGGTTAATCAAGTTTTCAACGCCAGTATTTGAAGTATTGCCGACCGCCATCGGTGTTTTGCTCGCGGTGATTTTCGTCCCGGTCGGCATCAAGGCATTTTTCTATTTTGTCATTGCGCCCATCGCTTCGCGACGGCCGGCGATATGCATACTTCCGTTGGCGTCGGGTGTCATCGAGAGCGGAACCAGGGAACTCGCCAATGGGGGAGAGCGGCCGCAAATTTCCGCTGTTGCTGTGTCGGTATCCATCGATGAGCATCACGAGTTGCTGGTTCATCCGGAGTACCTGCAGAGTTCGCCGGTCCGGGGCATAAAGGATACGAAGTGGCTGCTTGATTGGTCATTCCCGATGAGCAGCCTGGTATCCGGAATGGTCACGTTAACGCGGATTCGCGCCGGCGGTCCCGAAACGGTCACTGTTTCCGCCACCAAAGATCCATTCATCGAGATCGGCGTTCTCTCGTTACCGGAAGGATCGGTGGTAATCCTGCAGCCGCATTGCCTGGTGGGAGTCGTTCAACGACGAGATTCGCCTCTGGGAATTTCATCACATTGGCGACTCGGCAGCCTGAACGCCTGGCTAACCTTTCAACTGCGCTACCTGGCTTTTCATGGCCCGGCAGAAATGATTGTTAAAGGCTGTCGTGGCGTCCGGATTGAAAGAGGCGACAGTGGCCGAAGTATCAACCAGGCGGCAACGATAGGATTCAGTGCCAACCTTTCGTATTCGACAAGTCGTTGCGAAACGTTTGTGTCCTACCTGTTGGGCAAGCAAGAATTGTTCAACGATAATTTTTCGGGTGGACCGGGATTCTATATTTATGAGGAGATGCCGCACTTTGGGAAGAAGGCTGGCATTACTGGTCGCGGGCTCGAGGGAATTGCGGATTCGCTCTTGAAGGTTCTTGGCGTTTAGTGAGGAATGGGCCAGGAACAGTGCAGGCCACAGGGACAGACCGAGGGATCAGGGGTCTCCCGTCAATCGGCCGCCGGTATTCAATCCGGACACGCCCCGCCCGACTTCGCCCAGGCCACGACAATCCGGTTGAATTCGGCTTTTGGCAACGGCACGGGCTGGCGCGGTTTGCCATAAACATCAATGCCCGGCTCCCAGCCCCATGCCACCAGTTTGTCTTCGGTAAGGTGCTTGACGGTGGCTTGCAGGCTGCGGTTGCCGTTCTTGCTGCGGTCGGTCATGGCGCGGCAAAGCTCACCCGCCGATTTGCCTTCCCACGCCATTGAGGCGGGGGCCAGGTGCCAGCCGGGCGCGCCGGGCACACGGCCCGGATCGAAGTTGGCCTCGGTGTGGCAAGCCATGCACGGCAGTCCCAGCGGACCATTGTTATAGGGTCCACGCGTGATAGGCGGGGAGTGGACATGCTGGTCAAGTCCCTGTTTGGGTGTGTCGTCGCGGGGATGGCAATTGACGCAGCGGGGGTGGCTCAGCACCGGGTGCATTTGCATATAGAGACTGATGCTCTCCGCATTCGTGCCCGGGCTTGGCGGGGTTTGCGCGAAAGCCGCGCCCGTGATCAGCGCCAACATCATGGTCGCCGCGAGCAGTGCAAATCGAAAGAAGAAGCGGGTGTTTATCATGGCGAGCCCCGGGCAATGGTTTCATCAAGAATACGGGGGCGCCGTCACGGATCAAATGGCGCGCGGCTCAAAATGACGTAGTCGATTTCCTACGCGTTCCGAGAGCACCTGCCGACATGCGGGAATCCGCGTCCGCCTCGATGCATGCGGGTTGCATTTCCTGCTTCAGTTATGTCAGCAGCGACGCTTTCTAAAGCACGTCCACCTTGAAAAAAAAGAAAAAAAGGGGTCAGCGTCGAATGGCACTTACTTAAGCAGAAAAGCGGTATCCGATGAATTGCGCCGATGGTAATTACTGTCTCCCCGGCGTAGGCCGGGGCCTAATTTTCGATACATCGCAGCTCAGACAAAATTGGACCCCGGCCTACGCCGGGGAGACAAACTTGAGATTGGTGCTCGTAACCAGTTTGCGGTCAAGCATGGAGTCCAAAAAGCTTAAGTAAGTGCCATTCGGGTCAGCGTCGAATACTCTCACAGATCGAGTCTTCCCTGCCCCGGCAATACCCGCGCCGCGTCAGCCTCCTCCCGCCGCGGCCTGCCCCGTGGCCTTGCCGCTCGCGGCTCGCCCAAACGCTTCTCAATCTGCGTATGAAAGCGTGAATTGCCGAGCGGTTGATTCTGGTTTAGCGCAAGTCGAATGTCATCAATCGCGGCTTCGTCCAATTCCGACCGGAATAGCGTGCGATAAGCGGATTGGCGGCCCTTATTGGTGGCGGCCAATGCC
>JANPBQ010000072.1:0-3724 GCA_031430555.1 Betaproteobacteria bacterium | reverse complement strand
CAGCAGGTGTACATGATTGGTCATCAGCACATAGGCGTGCAGCGCGCATTCGTGCTCAGCCAGCGCTTCCCCCAGCCAGTGCAGATAGTGTTGGTAGTCTTCCTCGCCGAAGAAACACGCCTCGCGATGCTGGCCGCGCTGGACGATGTGCAGCGGGACCTTGTCAAGCTGGAAGCGGGGGCGGCGGGGCATTTAGGCATGATAGCGCAAAATAATTGACGCTGACCCCTTTAATTCCCTTTAATTCCCTTTAATTCCGTCCCCTATTGTTTAGAATTACGCCGTTGCCCCGGTCAGTAGAGTCTGGCGATCAATTGCTCCAAGGCGGCTCGCCGCTCGGGTGGAGTTGGCCCAAGCAGTCCTTGCTGTTGCAAAATCGCCAGCAGCTTGCGCGGCGCGACTTCCTTGTTGCCGACGATTTCGACGTGGCCAGCCTCAACTTCGACATTGACCAGTTGCGGGTAGTTGTCGATGACCGGATGGTATTGCTCGGCGAGACTGAAAATGTAATCGCTTTCAAGGCACTTGCCGTTCTCGCTGGTGCGGCGGCAGGTATTGCGTTCATTCGTAACGACCTTGAGATAGCGTTGCACGGAGGGCAGCAACGGAGTGGGGTGGCGAATGAAACTCGACGGCGACGTGAGTTCATGCCAGCTGTCACCGCTGATAATCCAGCAAATTCCGGGCACCGTCCCCAGACTCAGCCAATGCAACAGGCGCGAGCCGCAAGGCCTCGCGACCTCGATACCGGCGAATGGCGCTGAAACCGTCGCGAGTTGAATTTTTGTCTGATTGCGCCGCCACTCGCCTTCACGATCGCGCTCCAGGGCCTTGCGTGCCACCAGCCCACCCACGCTGTGGCCGATGAGGGTTACGTCCTGCTCGCGCAGATTGCCGGCCAACTCATCGAGCGCCGAGATGAGCCGGCTCGAACTTTGCACCAGACTTTCACGATCGTCATAACTGAAACAGACAGCCTGCTGTCCATGGAAGGCATATAACTGCGCCAGCGAACGAAACCGGCCGGCCGAGCCATTGCAGCCATGAACGAGGACGGTCACCGGGTGGCTTGAATTGAGATGCAGCGTGCGATCCGGCGAGTCGGTACAAGGCCCCAGATGCGGCACATTGAGGGCAACATTCAGCGGCGGCAGGCGTCCGGATTCCAGGGGCTGTGGCTCCGGCACATAGGGGGGAGAGGTGGCGCATCCTGCCAGCGAAACGAGGATGAAAATGCAGAATCGACTGACTTCCCTGCTGGTCACCACTGAGGACTCCCCCACTATTTTTTTCAGAAGACTAACGCTGATCTTACCCGCAAACGCTGGACACCCTAAATAAGAGCTGTTGTTTCCGCAAACGCCAGCGGTGTTTCAAATTGAATCGACGAGTGCCGATGTTGACGGTTGTAGAAGACCTCAATGTACTCGAACAGGTCTGATCTTGCCTTCTCCCGCGTTTGATAGTCGCGATGCATGACCAGTTCGGTCTTTAGCGTATGGAAGAACCTTTCCATCGGGGAACATTCGGATCATTCGCGGAACATTCGGGAACAGACCATGAGTCCTTCGCACATCGTTCAACTACCAGCGAACAGCAGAAGCGATTGGAAGGCTGAGAGAAAAGGGGTCGGCGTCATTTGTTTCCAAAAACAATTCACGCTGACCCCTTTTGGTTCACGCCGCCGCACCGATCGCCAACATCCCCGCAGGCGACTACTATTATCATGTCAACGTTGCGCTGCGGGATCGCACCACCAACATCCCGATCACCAACGCCATTGTCGATGTTCGAGTTGAAAATTTGCTGTCGGGCGGGGAAACCAAATCCCTTAATATCCTGGCCATTAACCGAAGCATCAGCTATGGCGGATTCTTTCGCCTCCCGGCCAAAGGCCACTATTCGATCATCGTGAATATTCGCAGTAGCAATTCGCCGCAAACCGTCGAGGCTAAGTTTGATTTCAATCGAAATTAATGCGCGGCGGTGAAGCGCTGCCGAACGCCGGCAGGTGATCCGGTGGTGTAATTTAAGGGGTCAGTATCGAATGGCATGTACTTTAGGTGTCTCCCCGGACTTGTTCCGGGGGAGAGATGGGGGATTCGCAGAGCATGCGCTGCGCCCGACGAGCGCCAAGCCAATGCAGTGGCTTGGCCGAATTTCGCCGGAATATTCATTTGAACAAAATTGGGCCCCGGAACAAGTCCGGGGAGACAGTTTTTTGCGTGCCCACGAAATCGCAAGTATCTAGCGCTATGCATGCAAGAAATCCTTAAGTAAGTGTCATTCGGGTCGGTATCCTATGCAAATAGTCGCGCCGCGAAACATCACGTGCCCGGAAAGGCGAGCACACTGCCTTTTCTGATCAACATCTCGTGCGATATCTCGCTGGGCTTGGCGCCGCGCCTGGCAACCAGGCGAAATACGGTGTCGTCCAGAAACTCGATGCGCGTCAGCCATTCGATCTCACCCGCCCGCCGTGTCTCGATTCGTATTTGACCGGCGCCTGTCACCTTCTTGAAAGTCGAGCCCGTGCTGCGTTTGTACAGCTCCCAGCTGAAGCCGGCATATTGATCGTCCTCATCCGGGTGGGGAACGCGATTCATCCACAATGCGACGCCTTCGACGTTGGCTTGCCCATCATCCGAACAGCCGACGGCGAAACCGTTGCCGAGATCCAGGCTCATGTTCGCGAGTCTCTCACCCCGTCCAGACATTCTGGTGACCTCCATGTCCTTGCGCGTGTACTTCTTCTCCCCCTTGGACAGGATTCGTTTGCACAATCCTTCCAACACATAGACTTCGAAGAGAAACGATTCCGCCCATGCCGCGAGTGGTGCGCAACAGACGAGTGCCAGTAGCAGAGCTCGATAGTGTTTTGTCATCGCCGCTTCACCTACTCGGGTAGCTTTTTTTTGATGCGATCAGGCGGCGCCCAGGCGCTCGAGTATTTCGCGAATCTTCGGCTCCGGTTTCCAGTAACCGGGGCCCTTCAGGAATTTGCCGTTTTCATCATAGATCGGCTTTCCGTCGGCGCCGAGCTTGCTTTCGTTGCTGTCCATAATCACACTCAACACGTCCTCAAGCGGCAGACCGTACTTGAGTGCCTCCGACCGGCAGTAGACGATGATGTCGCCGAGTACGTCCGCAATGGCGACCGCCAAGTCGGTTGCGCTGGCGCCATTGCGTGCCGCGTCGATGATCTCGTCGATTTCGTTCACTTCATCGCGCAAGGTGATTTTGAATTTGCCCAACCGGTCTGCCACGTCCGCCGGGATCGTGGGCACACTGTGTTTCGGCAGGCGATACATTTCGTTCATGAGCGCGATACGCTCGGCAAAGGGTTTGTTCACTGTGTTCTCCGATATTTGCTCGACCAATGGTAAACCAAAGTGACCAGAGCCAAGTTCCTCGTCTAGCACTGCGTACCTGAAAAATATAGCGTGCCTGGCCCCCATGGCAATACCTTAGCGCGTTGGACTTCATTCCTGACCGCAAACGACTTCCGGGCGCCGCTCTACAATTTGTCGCCCCGGCGTAGGCCGGGGTCCAATTTTGTTTAGGTTGCCATGTATCAAAAAATTGGCTCTTCAGGAAAACAAGTGGGTAAATATGTAGCTGAAATCGTCTGAAAGCCGCATGGATACTGGGCTTTCAGTGTTTTCAATTGCGTTTGAATTGGGCATCATGTTCGGATGGCAAATTTAAGCAAGCGACAAAGACG
>JANPBQ010000071.1:0-34748 GCA_031430555.1 Betaproteobacteria bacterium | reverse complement strand
GCTAATGGCCTATGTGCATGTTGCCCACGATTGCACCGTCGGCAGCCGCACCACCATCGCCAATTGCACGCAGTTGGGCGGGCATGTGCAGGTGGGCGATTGGGCGACGCTCGGCGGCTTCACCGGTGTGCATCAATACGTGAAGATCGGCGCGCATGTGATGTGCGGCGTATCGAGCGTGGTGCTGATGGATATTCCGCCCTATGTCACGGCGGCCGGCAATCCGCTGGTGCCGGCGGGTATCAACAGCGTCGGGCTGAAGCGCCGCGATTTTTCTGACGCCGATATCGCCGCGATCAAGCGCGCCTACAAGGTCTTGTACCGATCCGGTTTGACCTTTGCGGAAGCGACGAAACGACTCGCTGCAGAGGCGACAAACTCGCCGGCCTTGAATGTGCTCGTGGATTTCCTCGCGGCCTCGACTCGCGGCATCGTGCGTTGAAAAATACGGCATGAAGGTCGGCATCGTGGCGGGCGAGGCCTCGGGCGATGTGCTTGGCGCATTGCTGATCAAGGCATTGCGGTCGGAGTATCCGCAACTTGAATTCGTCGGCATCGCCGGGCCGAAAATGCAATCGGCAGGCGCGACGTCGTGGTATTCGATGGAAAAACTCGCCGTGCGCGGCTATGTCGAAGTATTGAAAAGCTACCGCGAAATCGTCGGCATCCGCGACGGCCTTCGCAAACGCATGCTCAAGGAACGCCCCGCATTATTCATCGGCATCGACGCGCCGGATTTCAATCTCGGTCTGGAAAAGAAACTGAAGCACGCCGGGATTCCGACCGTGCATTATGTGAGCCCGTCGATCTGGGCGTGGCGCGGCGAGCGTATCGGAAAAATCAAGGAAGCCGTCGATCACATGCTGACGGTGTTTCCGTTCGAGCCGGCAATCTACGAAAGAGCCGGCATTCCGGCAACCTTCGTCGGGCATCCCACCGCCGATGAAATTCCGCAAACCCCGCAGCGCGACAATGCCCGCGCGCAATTGCGTTTGAAGCCGAATGACGTGATTATTTCCTTGCTGCCCGGCAGCCGTCAAAGTGAGCTGGATTACCACGCCGAGTTGTTCATCGAAACAGCGAAGCGGTTGCATCATGAGTTCCCCGCCGCAAAATTCCTGGTGCCGCTGACGACGCGCGAAACCCGCGACATGTTCGAGCAAGCGCGCTGGAAATTGGGTGCGCAGGATCTGCCGATGCAAGTCCTGTTCGGCCACGCCAATTTTGCGCTGGCCGCTGCCGATGTCGCGTTGGTCGCAAGCGGAACGGCCACCCTTGAGGCCGCGTTGTTGCGCTGCCCGCACGTGATTGCTTACCGGCTTTCTCCGACCACCTATCGGCTGATGAAAAAGAAGGCGTACCTGCCGTACGTAGGGCTACCCAATATTCTCGCCGGCGAGTGGCTGGTGCCGGAATTATTGCAGGACGATGCGACGCCGGATAACCTCGCGCGCGCACTCGGCAATTGGTTGAAACATCGCGATGCGGCCGACGCGCTGCGTACTCGCTTCAGCGAAATCCACGCCTCGCTCGCGGTCAACAACGGCGATCGGGTGAGAGATGCGCTCAGACCCTTCCTGCAACCTCGCAATGGGATCGCGCACGCGGCGTGACGCCGCATCGGCGGTGAAAAACCTTCGCTGCGGCGTCGATGAAGCCGGTCGCGGCCCGCTGGCCGGTGCGGTGTTTGCGGCGGCCGTGATACTCGATTCGCGCCAACCCATCAAGGGGCTCGCCGATTCGAAACTGCTTTCCGCAAAGCGCCGCGAGATTCTCGCCATTGAAATCAAACAACACGCGCTCGCCTATTGCGTCGCCACCGCGAGTGTCGCGGAAATCGACGCGATCAACATTCTGCAAGCGACCCTGCTTGCGATGAAGCGCGCGATCGAGGGGCTATCGATCTGTCCCGACGAAGTGCTGGTGGATGGATTGTACGTGCCGCGCGTGGCGATCCCCAGCCGCGCGATTGTCGAAGGCGACCGCACCATCGCCGAGATTTCCGCCGCATCGATTCTCGCCAAAACCGCGCGCGACGACGACATGCGCCAGTGGGATGTGCGCTATCCGCAATATGGATTCGCGCAACACAAAGGCTACGGCACGCGTGCCCATCTTGAAGCGCTGTATCGCGTTGGGCCGTGCGAAATTCACCGCGAAAGTTTTGCGCCGGTGCGCGAGGCGAGGCGGCAGCTGCGGTTGTTTGCCGGTTGAATCGCGTGCGGTGGTGATCCCTCAGATCGACAATTATCCATGAACAAAACACTAGCACTGGCGCGGCGATTGAACGGATTTGCGACCGAAAACCTTGCCAGTGCTAGTGTTCTTCCGTTTTATGCTATGGCGCGCCGTTCACTTCTGTGCAACATACTTCTGATTTCCTTCCACCGCCTTCTTCGCCATCGCATCCGTCACGCCCGGCGAAATCAGCTTCACCCACTGGCCGATTTTTCCTTTTAGTGTCATGACCACTTCGCGTTGGCGGGCTTCAATCGCCGGCACGATCAGCGACACACATTCCTCCACGCTCATGACATCGTCCTTGTTGACAGGATCGATTTTGGCCGGCTTGCCGTCTGGCCCCGTGGCATTTTCGCGGATGCCGGTGGCGACGAAGCCGGGATAAATCATGGTGACGCTGACGCCGCTCTCGGCAAGCTCGATGCGCAGCGAATCAAAGAAACCGCGCATCGCATGCTTGCTCGCCGCGTAGCCTGTGCGCGTGGGTACGCCGACCAGTGCGGTGAGGCTCGCGATGCCGACGATGCGGCCCTTTGACGCGATCAAGTGCGGCAACGCATGATGCGTGCAGTACGCGGCACCGAGGTAATTCACCTGCATGATGCGCTCCAGAATGCTCACATCCTGGATATCGGCAAAATTGGCCCACATGGTCATGCCTGCATTGCACACCAGCGTATCGATGCGTCCGAATTCGTGAATCGCGGCGTCGATGATGCGTTTGCATTCCCCCGCATTGGCGACATCCGCCGAGACCGTCACGACCCTGGCGCCACTACCGACGCCGATTGCGCGCACTTTCTCGGCGACACGGTTCAACTCATTGATGCGGCGTGCGGTCAGCACCAGATATGCGCCTTGTTGTGCGAACCGATAAGCGAGCTCCTCGCCGATGCCGGTCGAGGCACCAGTGATGATGGCGACATTGCCTTTCAGATTCATCAACGCATCCTTCGTTAAGTGTTCCATTTGCCGCGCAACTCTTTGCGCACCATCAATTTCAACCCCGACCAGTCTTCATTCACCGCGCAGACTTTTACATCCACCAAACCGGTCGGCAATACGATGGCGCGGATGCCGTCTTCGGTGAGATCGACAAATAACGTCGATGTCTTCTTCGGCCATGAAATCCACAGGCTGCCATCCGCATGCAATTTTTTCGATACCGACGGCAAACCTTTCTTGAGTGCGCCCGCGTCGCGACAAAACAAGATGACCAACGCATTTGCAGCGGTCAATTTGGTGACGAGACGCGACGCCGGAGGCAAAGGCACGAGCCATTTTTCAATGCCCTCCGGCGCGTTGAGCATCACCAGCGTGCCGCCTTCTTTCAAGCCGAGTTTTTTCGGCAACGGTGTGCCGCCATATCCCGCAGTGGCCATTATTTTTCCGTTTCCACATCCGGAATGTGATTGAACGCGATCGCCAGTTTGCCATGATCCATCGCCCGATGCGCACCGCCAAAATACGCGGCACGCTTGCCGAAACGGGTGTTGAGCTGATCGATCGCGGCGTTAAGTTTCTTCTTGTCGCCGGTTTGCTCAAGGTCGTCGAACAGCCGTGCCGATTGCGCCGCCTCCGAGGTGAGATCGGACAATACGACGCCGACCTGCAAGGGCGTCAAATGGCGCTTCTTCGGATACTCCGCCCACAATTGCGTCATCGCGTGCAATAGATCGAGCGTGTCTTGCGTTTCAAGAAATCGCGTTTCCTTTTCCCATGACGGGCCATTGAGAAATTTCACCTTGATCGCCACGCGCCCAGTGTAGTAGCCGGTTTTGCGCAATCGCATCGCAGCTTTTTGCGTGAGTCGATCGAGCACCGAGTAGGCATCGTCGCGATTGCGCAATTCCGGCGCCAGCACATGCGAGTGACTGATCGACGCCATGCCGTGGTCGAAGTCATGCACTTCCTCGCCGCGCAATTTGGCGTAGAAGCGCTCGCCGCCGACGCCGCCCCAGACGCTGCGCAACTGCGACGGCGTTTGCGCGTACAGGTCTGCCATGGTGCGGATGCCGTGCTTCAATAATCGCGCCTCCATGTTGCCGCCGATGCCGTTCAGCGCGCGCAACGGCAGGTGCAAAATTTTGGCCGGCACATCGTGTTCTTCCAGAATCACCAGACCATCCGGCTTTTGCATGTCAGAGGCCAACTTGGCGAGAAACGTATTCGGCGCCAAGCCGATCGATACCGTGAGGCATTCGCCGACCTTCTCGGCCAGGTTGCGTTTAATCCGCATCGAAAGCTCGACCGCGCGCTCGACACTTTTGAATCCAGCCGGCAAATCGCAGACCATTTCATCAATCGACAGCACCTCGCGCACCGGGGCGATTTCATCGACTGCGGCGACCGCCTTGTGGTGAAAATCGATGTAGAGCTCGTGGCGCGCGACCACCAATTCGATCCCCGGAATCATGCGTTTTGCCTCACCCACATTGGTGAGCGTTTTCACGCCGAATTTCTTTGCCTCGATACTCGCGGCGATCAGACAAGTGCTGTCGGCCAGCATCGGCACCACCCCGACCGGCTTGCCGCGCAGCTCGGGGCGCGCCTGCTGCTCGCAGGAGGCGAAATAGGAATTGAAATCGACGAGCAGCGAGTGGATCGACATGGCAATTATTGATCCGGTAACCAAATATTTTGAAAGCACGACCTTTCCCCGCGCAGGCGGGGATCCAATTTTTTTTGCTCAGCAACGCAGAACTTGGGCCCCCGCCTGCGCGGGGGAAGGAAATGATTCATCATTTTTGATTGCTGAGACTTTAGAACGGTTCGCCCATCGCATTGGTCTGCGCGCTGGCGATGAGTTTTTTCCACAGCAATTTCCCGTTTGAATCGAAACAGCGGGCAACCAATTTGCGTTCCATCCCGACACCGGAAAATTCGAGCGTGCCGAAGTTTCGTTTTTCAACCGCCATTTCCTTGACCAAGCGTGGATTGGCGCGCTCGCGCCGGTCGAGTTTCGACAGGCGTGACGTGAGTGGTGAACATGAAAATTCATACACCGTCGGAGCGCCGGGTTGCGCGAGGCGAAATACTTGGGTGTTGTGGCGATCGCCCGAAAGAAACACCAGCCCCGGAATTTTTTCGACCGCGAGCCAGGCTAGAAACGCATCGCGTTCGGCTTGATAGCTGTGCCAGCCGGAGTGATGGCCGTTGTCGTGGTCGCTCAACAACTGACTGCCATTGGCGACGAGCTTGAACACGGCGCGTGATTCCCTAAGTGATTTTTTCAGCCAGGCTATTTGTGCGGTGCCGAACATGGTTTTCGATTCCGACGGCGGGTCATTTTCCGCGTCGCGGTAATAGCGATCATCGAGCAGAAAGAATTCGGCGTCCTGATGGGCGAATTTTGTCCAGGTGCCGGGCAACGCGGTAGATCCCATCTCGGGATTCGGCCAATATTGCTTGAACAAACGCAGCGCGTCGAATTTGAACTTGAACGATTTGTCGCTGTCATTGGGGCCAAAGTCGTGATCATCCCAAATCGCGTAGTGATGGGTGGCGGCGAACAGTTTTTGAAACATGCTCAAACCGCGCACATCGCGGTATCGGGCCTCCATGCGCGCCACGCTGGCAACATCCGACTCGGCGAGGAACAAACCCTTGGGACGAAAGTAAAGGTTGTCGCCGAGCCAGAGCATGAAATGCGGGAGCCGATCATCGCGCACGGTGTCGGCCATCGCATCGAAAATGTGGAACTCGTCGCCATAGGGATTGCCGTTGGGCGACATCGCCTCTGCATACGCGCAGGAACCGATGTAGACGCGAAAGTCGGCGGTCGATCCGGGCGCGGGTGCGGTGCGAAAGCTGCGCATCAATCCGGTCGGCGCATCGTCTATCGTCACGGTGAAACGGTAGTGCGTATTCGCGGCAAGGCCTGCAATAGTTGCGATCACGGCGCAGGCACTGTTTTCTGTCAATTGAATGTCTATGCGACGGGCGTTTTCTTCTTTGTCTTTATCCGGCCAATAAAGAATAGTCGCCGCTGCCGCGCGCGAGGACTGCAGCCAGAGGCGCACACTCTCGTGCGTGAAGTGGCCCGCAATCGGCGATGACGTCAGCACCGGCCGGGTTGCCGCGAATCCCACGACGCCACCGCCTGCGGGAATCGCCGCAGCGGCTTGCAACATTCGGCGGCGCGTCACCATGGATTATTTCTCACATGGCCGGAGAATCGGTCATGGCGAGAAACGTGCGCACGAGTTGCTCGATGCCGGCTTGATCGTCCGTGTCGAAACGATTCAGCGTCGGGCTATCGATATCGAGCACGCCGATGACCGCGCCATTGATGATTAACGGCACCACCACTTCAGAATTCGACGCCGAATCGCAGGCGATGTGCCCGGGAAAGTCGTGGACGTTGCCGACCAACTGCGTTTTCCGCTGAAACGCCGCCGCGCCGCACACGCCGCGCGGTGCCGGGTGAACGGGGATGCGCACGCACGCGGGCTTGCCTTGAAACGAACCAAGCAATAAATCGCTGCCGCGCAATACATAAAAGCCGGCCCAGTTGATATCGGGCAACATCATGAAAACCAGCGCCGAAAAATTCGCCGCGTTGCACATGAAATCGCGCTCGCCCGCGAGCAATCCAGCGAGTTGTTTATCGATGTCGCGATAAAAAGTGGGCTTGTCGTGAGGCTTGACGGCGGTCGCTTGAAACATTGGATTCATTGAGTGGCTGTAAATAAGAACAGTATAGCAATCCACGCCAACGCTTACCGACAAATCGAGCGCAAAAAAACCCCGGCCACTCGATATTGGCCGGGGTTTATGGGTGAAGCCTTTTATGCGTCAATCAATTCGCGGGCGGCGTTGCCGGTTTGGTTTGTGCATCATGTTTTTGTTTCGCGATCTTCTTGCTTTGCTTGTTTTCGGCGTGTTGCAGTTTCGCGCGCTCTTTCTTGGTGACGACGCCATCGGCCTTGGCTTTTTCTTCCTTGGCGGCAACCTTTGCCTGGCCTTTTTCGAGTTTTGCGGCTTCCTTGTCGGTGAGCTGACCGGAAGCTTTGCCTTGCTCGATGCGCGCCGCCTGATTGGCCTGGCGCTTGTCGAGTTTGGGTGTTTCGTTCGATTGCGCGAACGCCAACACCGGGGTAATGAACATCGCGGCAACTGCGAGCATTTGACGTGGCCTCATGGTGATTCCTTTCGGGTGTGTGGAGAAAAGGTGAATTATTTTGGCTTACCTGCCGTCCGATCAACGCTACTCTACGCTGCGGGTTTACTTGACTTGCATTGCAGATGTATCCAGTCGTTACAGACTGCCACAATCCCCTCCCATACGGCAATTAGCGAGCCGCTATAATCCCTGCTTCCCAAAATCAAGTGCGTCGGAATTCAATCATGTGTTTCCGTGTCTATTCCCCCTTTTTGTTCGTGCTCTTTTCAGCGACCGCCATGGCCCAGACGACTCCGATACCTACTCCGCCCAATCCACCCGTAGCCGCAAAGAAACCCGTCACGATCGAAAAATTTGGCGACAAGCGGGTCGATGATTATTTCTGGCTGCGCGACAAAGCCAATCCCGAGGTCATCGACTACCTGAAAGCGGAGAACGCCTACACCGATGCCGTGATGGCACCGCACAAGGCGTTTCAGGAGACGCTGTACAAGGACATGCTTTCGCGCATCAAAGAGACGGACGAGAACGTGCCGTACAAGAAAGGCGAATATTGGTACTACTCGCGCACCGAAGCCGGCAAGCAGTACAACATCCAATGTCGCAAAAAAGGCACACTCGACGCGAATGAGGAAATCATTCTTGACTTGAATGAACTCGGCAAAGACAAGAAATTCCTCGGCCTCGGTGCCTTGGACGTGAGCCCTAACGGCAACATGCTCGCGTACTCGGTCGATTTCACTGGCTATCGGCAATACACGCTTCATGTGAAAGATTTGACGAGCGGTAAAACGCTCGATGACAAGCACGAGCGCGTCACGTCGGTTGCCTGGGCGAACGACAACCAGACGCTGTTTTTTGTCAATGAAGACAACGTCACCAAGCGCTCCGACCGCCTGTTCCGCGCAAGACTGGGCGGCAAGGCCGAGCAACTTTTCCACGAGAAGGACGAGCTCTACAACGTCGGCGTCGAAACCACGCGTAGCAAAGGCTACATCGTGTTCACGGTCGAGAGTTGGGAGACCAACGAGCAGTATTTGCTCGATGCCGGCAAGCCCGACGGCAAGTTCGCGCTGTATTTGAAGCGCAAAGAACACAGCAAGTACTACGTCGATCACGCCGGCAAGGAATTTCTGGTGGTGATCAACGACAAGGGGCGCAATTACCGCATGGTGAGCGCACCCGCAGTGGCCGGCAAAGCAGATCCGAAAACCTGGAAGGAACTCATCCCGCACCGCGCCGATGTGAAGCTGGACGGTGTCGATGTCTTCAAGGATTTCTATGTCGCGATAGAGAAATCCGGCGGCCTGCCGCAATTGCGCGTCTTCGACATGAAGACCCGCCAGCCGCACACGATCACCTTTCCCGAGCCTGCCTATGACGCCTCGCCCGGACGAAACGCCGAGTGGACTACTGCGCAATACCGGTTCACATACGGCTCGCTGGTGACGCCCAATTCGGTGTTCGATTACGACATCGCCAAACGCGAGCGCACGCTGAAAAAACAGGAGCCGGTGCTGGGCGGCTACGAGATCAAGGACTATCAGACCGAGCGCATCACGGCGACGGCTTCCGATGGCACCAAGGTGCCGGTAACGCTGGTGTACAAAAAGTCATTGAAGAAAAACGGGCCGCAACCGACGTTGCTGTACGGCTACGGCTCCTACGGCCTGCCGATGCCGCTCGCGTTCAGCTCCTCGCGTCTGGCGCTGATCGACCGTGGGATGATTTATGCAATCGCGCATATCCGTGGCGGCGGCGAAATGGGCAAGCAATGGCACGACGACGGCAAGATGATGAAGAAGATGAATACCTTCACGGATTTCATCGCCGCAGCAGAGCACCTGATCGCGCAGAAATATACGACGTCCGGGCAGTTGGCGATTCAGGGCGGCAGCGCCGGGGGATTGCTGATGGGCGCGGTGGCGAACTTGCGACCCGATCTTTTCAAGGCGGTGGTTTCGCAAGTGCCATTCGTGGATGTAATAAACACGATGCTCGATGCGACCCTACCGTTGACGGTGGGGGAGTATCTAGAGTGGGGCAACCCAAATGAGGAGCCTGCGTACAAATACATGCGCACCTATTCGCCGTACGACAATTTGGCGAAGAAAGCCTATCCCGCGACGCTGGTAGAAGCATCGCTGAACGATAGCCAGGTGCCGTATTGGGAAGCGGCGAAATATGTTGCGCGCCTGCGCACCTTGAAGACTGACAGCAATCTGCTGCTGTTGAAAACCAATCTCGATGCGGGTCACGGCGGTGCGTCGGGCCGTTACGATTATCTGAAGGAAATCGCCGAGACGTATTCATTTGTGTTGTCGCAGATGGGGATTGTGAAGTAGCGCGGAAGCCGCGTTTGAGCGCAAGCAATTGATCTCCGTTCGCCCCGGCTTCAAGCACACCGGGGCAGGCTCTGAGCTTGTCGAAGTGCCCGGTGCATCCGGCCCTTCGACAAGCTCAGGGCGAACGGCGAAAGTATTTGCCTCGTTGCCGCGCTCAACCAATCAGTAGCTGAACCCTTGTCATTCTCCAACCTCCAACTCTTCGCCATCTGTGTCCTGATCTGGGGCTCGACCTGGCTTGCCATCACGTTTCAATTGGGAAGTGTTGCGGTCGAGATGTCGGTCGGCTACCGATTCCTGTTTGCCTCCGCCGTGCTGTTCGCGTTTTGCCGTTGGCGAAAGATGCCATTGAATTTCACGCGGGCGCAACATGCCGATCTGTTCTTGTTCGGCGCGGGATTGTTTTCGGTGAGCTACATCCTCGTCTATTACGCCGAGACGTTTGTCGTCTCGGGAATGGTCGCGATCGGCTATTCGGCGAGCCCGATGATCGCGATGTTTCTTTCACGCTTATTCTTCGGCACGCCGATGACCACGCGCGTGGCCGCCGGCGCAATGCTGGGAATCGCAGGAATCGTCTGCGTGTTCTGGCACGAATTCGGCAACCTCTCCGTGAGCCGCAACGCCGAGCTGGGCGCGATATTGACGATGCTCTCGGTGCTCGCCTCTGGCGCGGGCAACATGGTCGCCCTGAGAACGCAAAAGCGCGGCCTGCCAACCTGGACCAGCATGGCTTGGGGCATGTTGTACGGCGGCGGGCTGTCGTTGGTGATCGGCCTCGCCACGGGCAAATCATTTGCCGTTGAAAGCACCACGAGCTATTGGCTCTCGCTCGTGTATTTGTCGATCTTCGGCTCGATCGTCACCTTCGCCTGCTTCCTGACGCTGATGAAACGCGTCGGTGCCGCGCCGGCATCGTATGTCGGCGTGATGGTGCCGATCATCGCGCTGACGATTTCGTTTTTCTTCGAGAAATTTGTCTGGGGATGGCTGACGACGATTGGTGTTGCGCTGTCGGTGTTGGGCAATGTGGCGATGTTGCGAAGGGAAGATGCGGACGAGCGCCCAACAATAAACCCCGCGCCAAAGTAGGTTCTTGTTCCGAGTTTTTCGATCGCCGTCGTCGCGTCGTCAATGCGGCGTGCTCGCTCCGTGCCGCCCGTGAAATAACAGAAACTCAAGCACTGACGCGGCGTTCGTGACATTTGTGGGCATGTATCCCTTGACGACAAGTAGCCCTAAAAACAACACTTTTCCTACCTGCATAGGTGGGTTTTTGCGGTACTGCCCCAATTTGTAGGGCTGCCATGGTATAACTCGCCCAGATTCTATGGGGGGATAAATCATGACAACGGAAAAAGTAAGCCTTCAGCCTGTGCCGTTATCCAGCTTTATGATGCATGTGAACCAAGCGGAGATAACCCTTGTTGTTGCGGCGAACAATGCTGTGATGGAAGGAAAGGGCTTCAAACTGGAACCCGAATGGAAAGCTTCCTATGCTATAAGCATAGCGGTCGCGCAACAACTCATTCAAGCCCTCACCGACGCCGTAAAGGGTTGGGAAAAATTAGCGGACGCTACTGCGCCGAAGGCAAAAAAGCTCCAGAGTGAGGAAGTAAAAGCGCCGACTGTCGGTGGTTCTTCCGCGCCTAGCGCCTAAATTTGCCTCAAGTGGCCGATCAAGCTATCTTTATTGCCTATACGCCGTTCAGCGGGGCGCCCGTCGTCCGGCTCATGCCAAGGACGTGGAAACACCACATCACTGAACCAAGAGAAGGGCATCCAGAATTAGTAGGAAAAGAACATTTACTACAAACAACTCTAGAGTGTCCTACAGCGGTTTATTCAAACAATGGCGACAATGAGTATGTGGTTTTTTCAAACAACACCATTGTTAACGTTAGAGGCAGCCCCTTGGCAGTAATTGTTTCGCCGGAAGCTCAAATAGTGGTTACCTCGTATTACGAGCGTCGTCTGGTGAATCCAGATGTTAATGGCTACATTCAAATTTGGCAGCCGGCCTAGAAATGTTGCAAGAACCCTTATTCCCACCGTCGCGCGTTAAGCTGAATTATGACTCTGAGGCTGACGTTTTGTATCTTTCATTAGGGAACTCAGTTCCTGCTGAAGGCGAGATGCGCAATGGAGTCATATTCCGCTACTCGCTAGTTGATGACGCGCCTGTCGGGGCAACAGTAGTTGCATTTAGAAAACGTTGGCAAACCAATTTGGCTGACCTAGCTGTGAAGCTGGCAAATGTGTTGCCAATGCAGTCGCAAGACTTGGAGAAGATTTTGGCGCGCAAAGCATTTCCTGGCGCTTAATATATTGGTGGACCATTCGGGAATCGAGCCCGACGCGGGGAGCTTAGGAGGCACCAGCGACAACCTGTATAGCCCACATTCTTTTTATGAACAAGAAACCGAAACCTAAAGAGCCAACTAGCAAGCCGCGTCCCGACGTGCCGGATAAACCCAATCCGAAACACAGGGCTGATTTTGATGGCTTGCTTGATATGGCGATTACCCCTCCCAAGAAGCCGCGTACTTAAACGCGGGCGATTTGGTTGAGCATCCTCTGAAACATTTTTGCCGGTTCTTGGCGATTGTTGAAGCGGAAAGAAAACTCGTCTACATACTTCTGCAAGTGCTTGGGCGACACGGCGCAATGGGTAGATGATAGGCCGCGCTTCAAATGGCTCCAAAAGCCCTCAATACTGTTCGTATTGTGTATCCCGATAGCCCACTGCTTGTCTTCGTGGTTCACGGCAACGTGGTTATATCCTAGTTTGCCAAGCGTCCTGTAACTGCGCAGCGAATCCGTGTTGACGGTTGAACCGGGCGCAACATGTTTGATCACGCGGGGAACTAGCCTTGCTTTAGTGTTGGCCGGAATTACTTCGGCGCGGTAGTCGCCACCACGCTGTACGAAACCCATAACAATCGTCTTGTTAGAAACGTGGTTTTTCTTTTCACGCTTTTGATAGCCTCCAATGTAGGTTTCGTCTACTTCTACATGGCCGGAAAGCTGCGCGGGGTTCTGTGCCTTATCCCTTGCCGCCATGAGTTCGCGCAATTGATGACCGAGACGCCACGCGCATTTGTAAGTGACGCCAAGCTGGCGCTGCAATTCTTTTGCCGAAACGCCGTTGCGCGTTGAAGTCATCAGGTACATCGCGTGAAACCAGAGCGTTAGCTTTGTAGGCGACTTCTCGAAGATCGTACCGGCGCACGGGTAGATATGGCAACCTTCTTGGCAAGCGTAAGCCCTGCGGCCTTCAATCTTGGTTAGCTTGGATTCCACGCCGCAAGACGGGCAATGTTTTGTCTCGCCGTATTTCCTCTCGAATATTGCGCGAAGGCAAGCATCGTCATCCCGGTACTGCGCTTGGAACTGCTTGAAAGTGAATTTTTCGGTAGCCATGTTGTCTCATTCTTTCTTGTAGAAACACCCGGTTAGCTTTAAACTTGGTACTGGTGGAGCGGAGGGGAGTTGAACCCCCGGCCTGACAGGTGGGTAGCCGACATGCCGTACCAAACCCGCCCCACTGCTTTACTAGAAACCCTCGATTCGGTTACAGCCGTCTCGGGGGTTTCGCCTTTACGAGCCTCTATTTTACATACTTCATGAAGTATTACAAGAACTATCTGAACTATTTATCGGAAATGTTTTGCATAGTTCAGATTTGCTGTGTTAGGATGGCGGCGTTACTTCAGAATGTAGAGGTGAAACATGGATGTCGAAGACAAAAAGGCTGTGCGTAGCCAACAGTTCCCCTTTATTCCGCTTGAAAAGTGCGTTGCTCGACTGCGTGAATTTGAGGCTGCATATGGTCAAAGCGCTGGACGCCCGACCAATGTCGTCAAGACATGGGGCTATACCGAGAAAGGCAGCGGCGGCGCGCAAACTATTGCAGCGCTCTCTGCCTTTGGCTTACTAGATGATGATGGCGTGGGTGATACGCGAAGGCTGAAACTCAGTGCGCTGGGAATATCCATCCTAAAAGATAAACGCGCGGGTGCGGCTGAAAGCGCCCTGAAAGTCGCGGCGACAAAGCCAAGAGCTATCGCTGAATTGTGGAAAGATTGGGGCACTAGTCGCCCGCCCGATCCAGAAGCGCTAAGCATCCTGCATATTGACAAGAAATATCGTGAGGATGCAGCGGAGCGACTTTTGAAAATATACGATGCGACGATTCGCTTCGCTGGTCTTGTCGTTTCTGAAAATAGCGACGATAATGAGGAACTAGATGGCGAAGTAAATGCCGAAGTTGGAGAGCCGCTTGAAGCGCCCAAATCAAAGGTCGCGCCAGCGGCCACGGATAAACTGGGAAAGGTTCCTCTTATGACTGGCGAACGAGTTGTTTTTGCGCATGAATTGCGTCCAAATCAGAGTTTTAAGATCGTAGTGACTGGCGATGTGGATGCCGCATTGTTGAAAGCGTTGGAGGGTTTTGCAAAATTCCAAGCATCCATGCTGCCTGACCAGAAACCATAACAAGCGCCCATTAACTCAAACCAAAGCCGCCTAACCAGCGGCTTTTTTATTGCCTGCTATATTGGCGGTACTGGAGGCTTCCATGAATGACACTGCCGTAACTATCATCCTGCTTGCCATAGGTGCAGGCGCTATCTGGCTTGGGTACTGGGCTGTTACACATCGCGGAGGCGACGCACGGGCCGGGAACGCTAACGGCGACCCAAATTCACTTAGCGCTGATTCAGCCAAGGCCATCACGACGCGCTCCGGGGATAGTTAAAGTGCCCCCGCTATATTTGCGGCCAATCGTCGCGTCAATTGCACAGCAAATAGGTGGACTCTATCGAAAAATCAATTTCGATAATACTTGTCGCCAAGGGATACATGCCCATTTGTGCTTGGAACGCTGCGCCAGTGCTGGAGTTTGCTATCGTGGTGCAGGCGACATTCTCACCGGAACTCACGGGCATCATCGATCATCACTCCGCGAATTCCGCGCGATATCGCACGGCAGAAAACTACAACGGCAACGGATACGCCCCCTCTTGTTTGGCCATGTAATCGCGCAAACCCGCATCCGCTTTCTTGCGTACGACGTTCTTGAACGGCCCGAACCAGCCGAGCAACAAACCTGCCGGCCCCAGCGCCTGCTTCGCCCAGGCCCAGAATGAAAACGTGTCGAGATGCCGAACAATTTTCCCGTCACGAAACGCGAAGCGCGCGTCGATCTTGTTGTGAACTTTTCGCCCGGTCTGGCTGAACGTGTAGTTCGCGTCCCAGTGCGCGGAGCCGCCTTCGTCGTCGGCGCAAACCTCGCCGAGAATGATTTCCAGATCCTTGCCGCGCGCGCACAGCATCGACCACATCGCCGTCACCTCTTTGCCGCGCAGTGACGTAAACGCCGGATCGGAGAAAAAAATATCGGCGTGATAACAACGCGCCATGCCGACCGCGTCGCGTTTGGCGAAGGCCGCGTAGAACTCGCGGATAAGCGTTTCATGTGCGTTCATGGCGTTTTCCTTTGTGCGACATCGGTGACTCTGGCGCACGTCACGCGCGCCAAATCCTGGGGTGAAATGCGAAACATCGAATTGGGATGGCCGGCCGCCGGCCAGATCGCGGCATAACGAAACAAGTCTTCATCCATCAACGCGATCGGCGGCACTTCATGGGCAAGCGGTGCGACGCCGCCAATCACAAAACCCGTTTGCGCGCGCACGAAGTCGGCATCGGCCTTGCCGATTTTTTGGCCGAGTGTTGTGGCGACTTTCTTTTCATCGACGCGGTTGCGGCCGCTGGTGATCACCAACACTGTGCGCCCATCTTCGGCGCGAAAAATGATTGATTTGGCGATTTCACCGACATCGCAACCCAGCGCGTCAGCCGCCGCCAGTGCCGTGTGCGTGGCTTCCGGCATGACGGTGATGGTGTCCGCAAGTCCCGCGGCCGCAAGCGTTTCGCGGACGCGCGTCACCGCGGCGTGGGTGTGGACGTGCTGGGTGGGATCGGTTGGCATGTTTGATGCTAGTCAACTAACGATTCTACTTGACGTCCATCAAGGTGCAACCTTGGACGCGGGTTTCATACTCTGCCAGCCAAAATTTTCAACCTCAATTTCCATCCCTTATGGAGCCGCAAATGCTTAGCGATATCGATATTGCCCAAAAAGCCACGATGAAAAAAATCCAGGAAATCGCCTCCGGACTGGGCATTCCGGAAGAGGCGCTGGAACCCTTCGGGCGCTACAAGGCGAAGGTCTCGCTAAACTATGTCGATTCGCTGAAAGACCGCAAGAGCGGCAAGCTCATACTCGTCACCGCGATTTCCCCCACGCCTGCCGGCGAGGGCAAAACCACCACCACGGTCGGCCTCGGTGATGCACTGAATCATATCGGCAAGAAAGCCATCATCTGCCTGCGTGAGCCATCGCTCGGCCCGGTGTTCGGCATGAAGGGCGGGGCGGCCGGCGGCGGCTACGCGCAAGTGGTGCCGATGGAAGACATCAACCTGCATTTCACGGGCGATTTTTCCGCCATTGCGCTTGCCAACAATCTGCTCGCGGCGCTACTGGACAACCACATCAACCACGGCAATGAGCTCGGAATCGATGTGCGGCGTGTCGTTTGGAAACGTGTGGTCGATATGAACGACCGCGCGTTGCGCGACATCACGATTTCGCTCGGCGGGCCGGGCAACGGCTATCCTCGTCAGGATGGATTCGATATCGTCGTGGCATCGGAAATCATGGCGATTTTCTGTTTGGCCACCTCGATCAAGGATTTGAAGGCGCGCATCGGCAAGATCGTGGTCGCCTACACCAAGGATCAGAAGCCGATTCTGGCCAAAGATTTGAACGCCCAGGGTGCGATGACGGCACTGCTGAAAGACGCGCTGCTGCCGAATCTGGTGCAGACCCTGGAGAACAATCCGGCCTTCATTCACGGCGGCCCATTCGCCAATATCGCGCACGGTTGCAATTCCGTGATCGCCACGCAAACGGCGATGAAGCTGGGCGATTACGTCGTCACCGAGGCCGGCTTCGGTGCCGATCTGGGTGCTGAAAAATTCATCGACATCAAGTGCCGCAAGTCGGGTCTACGTCCGTCGGCAGTGGTGCTGGTCGCGACCATCCGCGCGCTGAAATTTCACGGCGGCATGGATGTGAAGGAAGTGTCGAAAGAAAGCGTCGAGGCATTGGAAAAAGGCATCGTGAATCTGGAGCGCCATATCCACAACATCACGCAGCACTACGGCCTGCCGTGCGTGGTCTCGATCAACCACCGCACTCACGATACCGAGGCGGAGGTGAAACTGCTGGTCGCGCGTTGCGAAAAAATGGGTGCCAAAGTGGTGGTCGCCCGGCATTGGGCCGATGGCGGCAAAGGTGCCGCCGATTTGGCGAAGATGGTGGTCGAGATGTGCGATCAGCCCAACAACTTCAAATTCGTCTACGAAGACAGTGCGCCGCTGTGGGAAAAGATGAAGGCCATCGCCACCAAAATTTATGGTGCCGCTGATATCACGGCGGACGCAAAAGTGCGCGGCCAAATCAAGCGTTTGCAGGACGACGGCTACGGCCACTATCCGATCTGTGTCGCGAAAACGCAGTACTCGTTTTCCACCGATCCACAATTGCGCGGCGCGCCGTCCAACCATGTGCTGACGATCCGCGAAGTGCGATTGGCAGCCGGCGCCGAGTTCGTGGTGCTGGTGTGCGGCGACATCATGACCATGCCGGGATTGCCGAAAGTGCCGAGCGCCAACGCAATCGACGTCAACGACGAGGGCAAAATCGTCGGCCTGTTCTGAGCCACGAAGGGCGGTGCGGCGGGCCGCCCGGTCGACGATGAAAAGATCGCTTGTTGCGGCGGCGACGACCTAGGTAAACTATGCCCATCCGGCGCAATCGGGCGCCGTTTGAGGGAGCATCGCGGGCCATGTCGCTTGAGCGAAAAAAAACCAACGGGGAGTGCGGTCGATGAGCGACATCAAACCCGACCTCGACAGCATCGGCAAGTACAAAGTTGTGCGCGAGTTGGGGCGCGGCGCGACCAGCGTCGTGTACCTCGCCGAGGATAGTTTCAACAATCGTCAGGTGGCGATCAAGGCGATGTTTTCGTCGGCGCTGATCAACGCCGAAGACGGTGCCATGCACCGCAGCATGTTTCTGAATGAAGCCTCGCTCGCGGGCAAGATCATGCATCCGCACATCGTCGCCATTTACGACGCCGTGGTCGATGAGAACATGAGCTACATCGTCATGGAATTCGTCGATGGCGGCACGCTCGAAAAGTACTGCAGGGAAGAAAATGTGCTCGACCCGTTGCAGGTGGCGGAAATTATTTTCAAGTGCGTTCGTGCGCTTGCCTACGCGTATGCGAAAGGCCTCATTCACCGCGATGTAAAGCCCGGCAATATCCTGCACAAGGCCGGCAGCGACATCAAGCTCGCCGATTTCGGCGCGGCGCTGAATAAAGTTTCGGATAAAACTCAAGTCGCTGCGGTGGGTTCGCCCTTGTACATGGCCCCGGAAATTCTCACCGGCGCGAAGGCAACCGTTCAGGCCGACATTTACGCGCTTGGCATGGTGATGTACATGTTGCTGGCCGGCCGCTCGCCGTTCGAGGCCTCGAATGCGGCGAGCCTCGCCTACCAGATCGTCAATACCGAGCCCGAGCCGCCGTCGTCTTTCCGCCCTGGTGTGCCCGCGCCAATGGAGGCCATCGTCAAGCGTGCGATGGCCAAAGATATCGCCGCCCGCTACCAGATCTGGGAAGAATTCGACAAGGATCTCGCCGCGCTTTGGCAGAGCGCCGAAACGCCGAAGGCGGACAAGAGCAAAGTCTCGGATACGGAGCAGTTCAATTTGCTGAAGACGCTTTCGTTTTTCCGCGACTTTCCCGAAACCGAACTTTGGGAAGTGCTACAGATCAGCAAATGGCGCAAATTCCCCGCCGATTCCACGCTCATCAGCGAAGGCGACCAGGGCGATTCTTTTTTCATTCTGGCGAACGGTGCCGTGCGCGTGACCCGCGGCAAGCGATTGTTGAATGTGCTCGGGGCGGGCGATTGCTTCGGTGAAATGTCTTACCTCGCCAAGAAAGACGGGCCGCGCTCGGCATCGATCACGACTGTCGGTGAGAGCATCGTGATGAAAATCCGCGCCGCCGATTTAGCCACGGCGAGCCAGAGTTGCCGGCGATTGTTCGACCGCAAATTCCTTGAAACCCTGGTGGTGCGTCTGGAATCCGCCAATCAGCAATTGGCGGTGACATGAGTGTAGCGCTGCCCGTGACGGCCATGTATGCGTCGCTGCTCGCGGTGTTGGTGGTGATCCTCACGTTGCTGGTGGTACGGCTGCGCCGGGGATTGAAGGTCGGCATCGGCGATGGCGGCAACCGCGATCTCGCCCGTGCCATCCGCGTGCATGGCAATGCGATCGAATCCATTCCCTTGTTTTTGATATTGCTGGGTGTGTACGAACTGAATGGCGGGTCGACGACTTTGTTGCACGTTTTCGGAGGCGTATTTTTTCTCGCTCGCGTCCTGCATGCGCGCGGCATGCTCGCGACCGCCGGTGCCTCGCGCGGGCGCGTGATAGGCACGATCGGCACCAATACCTGCCTATTGGGATTGGCGATCGCCAATGTGGTTCGGGTGTTTGGTCACTAGGCTGCTGCCCGCATAAGTAGGCGAAAGTCTATATTTGGCGGGCGTTTCAAGCCGAAAATGCTTGGCAAGGCTTGCCAATGAACGAGTTTCGCAAAAAACAATGTGGCGGACAAGTCCGCCCTACGGGTGTGCGACAAGGTAGGGCGGACTTATCCGCCACAAAAATTATTTCAGCGCGTGATCGACAACATCGTGTCGAAAATTCATCGCGGCTCACATAAAATATGCAATCGCAAAAACGCCGATCATCGTCAACGCCAACGCCAGTTTCGCGAGTGCGCCAAACAATAATCCCAGCCAGGTGGCGAGTCCCACTTTCGCCGCCTGACCCATCTCGCGTCGCGCGATCAATTCACCGATGACGGCGCCGGCAAACGGGAAAACGAAAATCCCGATCAGGCCGAAAAACAATCCCGCGATGCCACCGATGGCCGCGCCCACCAACGCCAATCGTGATGCGCCAACGCGTTTGGCGCCAAGTAGCGAAGCCGCCAAATCGACGCCGAGAGCAATCGCCGTGAGCACGGCCAGCAGCACAAGTGTCGGCACGCCGATGCGCTGAAAATCGCCGATCCACGCGGCGACGAGCAAGCCTGCGAACACGAACGGCACGCCCGGCAACGCGGGCAGAAGGGTGCCGGCAAGGCCGACCAGCACCAGCGCGGCCGCCAGCGCCCACAACAAATAGACTTCAACGCCGGGCATGAGAATTCCTTTCGATCATTGGTCTCGCGGTAAAAGCCGTACGCACTCTCCACTCCACGCCGACTCGCGTACTTTGGCCTATCATACGATGCAATTCTCTTCATTCGTGGTCGCATAAACATGGCTGCAAATCATCAGGCAACACCGGCAACAAGCGCAGCGCCACCCACCCCGTTTGTGCGCGGCGATTTGATCGTGCGCCTCGCGAAGATTCTGCCGCAGGAGTCACTGCTGAGCGAGCCGGAAGATCTGACGCCTTACGAATGCGATGGGCTCTCGGCCTATCGCGCGATACCGATGTTGGCGGTATTGCCGCGCACCGTCGCCGAAGTCCAGGCGATCCTGCGGATCGCCTCGCAAACGCACACCAAGGTGGTGGCGCGCGGTTCTGGCACGGGCTTATCCGGGGGTGCCACGCCCTTGCATGACGGCATCCTGATGTCGATGGCCAAATTCAGCAAGATTGTCGCCATCGATCCGCTTGCCCGCCGCGCACGTGTGCAACCGGGTGTGCGCAATCAGCAGATATCCGAGGCCACCGCGCATCTCGGTTTGTATTACGCGCCCGATCCCTCGTCGCAGATCGCCTGTTCGATTGGCGGCAATGTCGCGGAAAATTCGGGGGGCGTGCATTGCCTGAAGTACGGGCTCACGGTTCACAATATTTTGAAGATCGAGGTTGTCACCATCGACGGCGAAGTGGCGACCATCGGCTCCGACGCGCTCGATTCCGCCGGTTACGATTTGCTCGCCGTGATGACGGGGTCCGAAGGCATGCTCGGCATCACCACCGAAGTCACGGTGAAATTGTTGCCGAAGCCGCAACTCGCGCGCGTGGTGATGGCGAGTTTTGATGATGTCGAAAGCGCCGGCAACGCGGTCGCCAACGTGATCGGCGCGGGCATCGTGCCGGCGGGTTTGGAGATGATGGACAAGCTCGCCAATGAAGCGGTCGAGGGCTTTGTACATGCCGGTTACGATCTCAACGCGGCGGCGATTCTTTTATGCGAATCCGATGGCACGACTGAGGAAGTCGAAGAAGAAATCGCGAAGATCGAGGCGGTTATGAAAGCGTCCGGCGCCACCGCCTGCCGCACCTCGAACAATGAAAGCGAGCGCCTCAAATTCTGGTCCGGCCGCAAGGCGGCGTTTCCGGCGGTGGGGCGCATTTCGCCCGATTACTATTGCATCGACGGCTCGATCCCGCGCCGCGCGCTGGCCGCAGTCTTGAAGCGCACGGAAGAACTCAGCCACAAGTACAAGCTGCGCTGCGCAAACGTATTTCACGCCGGTGACGGCAATTTGCATCCGCTGATTTTGTTCGACGCGAACGTGCCCGGAGAATTGCATCGCACCGAAGCCTTCGCGGCCGAGTTGCTGGAGCTTTGCATTGAAGTCGGCGGCACCATCACTGGCGAGCATGGTGTGGGCATCGAGAAAATCAATCAGATGTGCAGCCAGTTCACGTCGGCTGAAATTGAAATGTTTTTCGCCGTCAAGCGCGCGTTCGACCCGGAACAATTATTGAATCCCGGAAAAGCGATCCCGACCTTGAACCGCTGCGCGGAGTATGGGCGCATGCGCGTGAGCGGCGGGTTGACCAACAATTTGCCGCACGCCGAGATTCCGCGGTTTTGAAGAATTCTTTTGGCCACGGATTGCACGGATGAAGGCGGATAAATTCAAATCGAGAACAAAATCCGTGTTCATCCGTGTAATCCGTGGCTAAGCAATTGAGATTGGAATCCCCGGTGCGCGAATGAAAGAAATCGTCGACGAAATCAAAGCGCAGGTCTCGCGTGCAGCGGCGGATAGAACGCCGCTCGCGATTCACGGCGGCAACAGCAAGGCGTTCTACGGCGGCCCGATCATCGGCGACGCGCTCGATATCCGCCCTTATACCGGCATCATCGATTACGAGCCGAAAGAGTTGGTGTTGACGGTGCGCGCGGGTACAACGCTCGCGGAAGTTGAAGCCGCGCTGAAAAGCGCGCAGCAATTGCTGCCCTTCGAGCCGCCGCAATTCACCGCCGACGCCACCATCGGCGGCACCGTCGCCACGGGACTCTCCGGCCCGCGCCGCCCTTACACCGGTGCCGTGCGTGATTTCGTGCTGGGCACGCGCATCATCAATGGCAAGGGCGAAGACCTGCGTTTTGGTGGCCGCGTGATCAAAAACGTCGCGGGCTACGATGTATCGCGCCTGATGACGGGTGCCATGGGCACGCTCGGCGTGCTGCTCGATATTTCATTCAAAGTGCTGCCGATACCGACGGCGGAAATCACACTGCGCTTTGAATTTGATGAGGCGACAGCGATACAACGATTCAACGAATGGGCCGGCAAGCCGCTGCCGATTTCGGCCACGTCATGGCGAAATGGGTTCGCAACGGTGCGGTTCTCCGGTGCCAGCGCGGGTGTGGCGGCGGCGCGCGATAAATTGGGCGGCGAACTTATTGAGGGGAGTGAAGCAAGCGAATTCTGGCGCGATTTGCGCGATCACCGCGCCGAATTTTTCGCGGGCGACATGCCCCTGTGGCGGCTATCGGTTCCGCCCACCTGCCCGCCGCTGAAAATGAATTTGCCGCAATGGATAGAGTGGGGCGGTGCGCTGCGCTGGATATGCGGGTTGACCGATCCGCGCGCCTTGCGTGCGGCAATGATCACGGTCGGTGGCCACGCGACGCGGTTTCGGCATGGCGACAAATCGTCGGGCGTGTTTCAGCCGATGCAACCGGTGCTGGCGAAAATTCACCGCAATCTGAAGAACGCGTTTGATCCGGCAAATATTTTGAATCGCGGACGCATGGACAATTTCTAGTGTAGTGCTTCGCAATTTCTGGAACAAATAAAAACGATGGATTTTTGGGCCAGACAAGGAGCAAACCGCAGTGATAGCGTTGCCTATCGCGAGGATTTGCGACGCGGTACGGCGCAAAAAGACGCTTTTTTATGTTCTAGAAATTGCGAAGCACTACACTAAAGGGTGTCATTCTGAACGCAGTGAAGAATCTCGTCCTTCATCGCGCGCCACGTTTCATTCGATGAGAGCCTTCATACTGTTCAGGATGACAAGCATTCCATGCAGACCAACTTAGCAAACTGGATCAAAGACACGCCCGAAGGCATCGCGGCAGACGCCATTTTGCGCAGTTGCGTCCATTGCGGATTCTGTCTCGCCACCTGTCCCACCTACAACCTGCTCGGCGACGAGCTCGATAGCCCGCGAGGGCGGATTTACCTGATGAAGCAGGTGCTGGAAGGCGAGCCGGTCACCGAAAAAACGCAGTTGCATCTGGATCGTTGCCTCACTTGCCGCTCGTGCGAATCGACCTGCCCGTCCGGTGTGCAATATGGGCGGCTACTGGATATCGGTCGCGAGGTGGTCGAGAAAAAAGTCGGGCGCAGTTTCAGCGACGGCGTTCAGCGTGCGCTGCTGAAAAGTCTTCTGCCGCGCACGGCGTTGTTTACCGCCGGCCTTGCGATCGGACGCGCGCTGAAACCGTTGTTGCCGCGTGCCCTCGCGAAAAAAATCCCCGCCATGCGCTTACCCGGCGTGCGGCCCGCCCCGCGCCACACGCGCCAGATGTTGATCCTCGAAGGCTGCGTGCAACCGGCGATGGCACCGTCGATCAACGCCGCCACCGCGCGCGTGCTCGATAAACTCGGTATCTCGACCATCGCCGTCGAAGGTGCCGGCTGCTGCGGCGCGATTGCGCACCATCTCAATGACCCCCACGCGAGCCACGCGGCCATCAAACGCAATATCGATGTCTGGTGGCCCTACATCGCGGCGGGTGCCGAAGGCATCGTCGTGACCGCGTCCGGCTGCGGGACGATGGTGCAAGACTACGGCCACGTCCTGCGCAACGACGCGGACTATGCGGAAAAAGCGCGGCGAGTGTCGGAATTATTTCGCGATGTGAGTCAGGTGGTGGCGGCGGAAAGTCTCGCGCTGTCTAAGTTGCTCACTGGCCAGCGACCCGCTTCGAAAAAAATCGCCTTCCATTCGCCATGCAGTCTGCAACATGGATTGAAAATCAAAGGCGTTGTTGAAGGCTTGTTGCGCGATGCGGGATATGAGTTGACATTCGTGCCCGATGGTCATCTCTGCTGCGGCTCGGCAGGCACCTATTCAATCCTGCAATCGGAACTCTCGCAGCAGCTCCTCGCCAACAAAGTGAAGGCACTCGAGTCCGGCGCACCGCAAATGGTGGCGACGGCGAACATCGGTTGTCTTGCGCATATAGAAGGTGGGCTGAATGGCAGTTCGCAGGTACCGATACGGCATTGGATTGAGTTGATCGATGAGCGGCTTTCAGGCTGAGTCGCCCATAGGGAAAAACTGGTAAACACTAGCACTGTCAAGGCGTTTGGAGCAATAGTGTCTGGAAACGCGCACGGAATATGGCGTTTGTTTATGCATGCCAAGCTGTAGGATGGGTGGAACGTAGCGATACCCATCAGGCCTGGTTGCAAGAGCGATGGGTATCGTTACGTTCCAACCATCCTACGAAGCCGACTTACGCGGGGCTATTGGGAAAATGCGGCCCCGCGTTCCGGTTCAGGAAAGCTCAGCGCAAATGTCCCGCTTGTGGCCGGTTGCCTTTTCCAGCGTGCCGACACCTGCTGCGGTGATCGTGAGCTCTGAGTGGCCGTTGTAATACACCGTCGACGGCCCCGCAGGAATATCGGTCGGGAACATCACGAGCAGAAGGGCGCCATTGGTCGTGTACTTCTGCGAGCCGTCCGGATAAACAACAATGTGCTGCTGTACGCCTTGCGACATTTGGGTCGTCGTCTTGCCGTTGGCGACGTTGGTAAAGCGGAAATCGTGCCCTTTGCCCGTAATGACGACGTTCGCGTTGCCGTCCTTGTCAGTGAATTCCCGCGTGTGATTCTTGCCCGCCCACCCTTCGATCGTCAGGGCGTAGCTACACGCCAGACCGGCATCGAACGGAACTACCCAGTCTGGCGGCCGGACGGCGCAGTTGATGCATGGGCACCCAGCGATGCTGCCGCCAGCAATGCACCGATAAGGGTTGAGACGAAATTGCGTTTGTTGGCTGCTTTCATGATCGTTCTCCTGGTTGGGGTTTTACGAGTGTCGGCAAAGCGTTGCCGATGACTGCACTATCGGCCAGACCCACCCCGCGTGTCCTTTAACGGCCTGAAACGTTCTGAAACGCATCGGCTACAATGATTGCGCGCCAAAGTCGTTGCGCTACGCCGCCGCATTGAGAGGGAAAATGCAGCAAATCCACCGCTTTGACCGCGTTGAAGTCCGACCCGCCGAGCGCGCGCTGCTGATCGACGGTACACGTGCCGAACTGGGCTCGCGTGCATTCGACGTTTTGCAGGCGTTGATTGCGCATCGCGACCGCGTGATGACCAAGGACGAATTGCTGGACATGGCCTGGCCGGGGCTGGTGGTGGAAGAAAACAACCTGCAAGCGCAGGTATCAACCTTGCGCAAGTTGCTCGGGCCGAAGGCGATTTCCACGATTCCGGGGCGCGGGTATCAATTCTCGCTGGGCGAAACGGTGTTGGCCGAGGTTCCCGTCGCCACAACGCCAACCGTGGCCGCACCCAAGACGCTGACCGCCGCCGAGCGCGCCGCCGTACTGGGCGGGAATCTCCACCTGCCCGCAGTCCATGTCTCCGCGCTGTCGATCGCCGTATTGCCGTTCGCCAATCTCACGGGCGACCCCAATGACGAATATTTCTCAGACGGCCTCGCCGATCAATTGATACATGTGCTGGCGAAGATCAAGGGCCTGCGCGTGGCCGCGCGCACCTCGGCGTTCTCGTTCAAAGGCAAATCGGCCACGATTACCGAGATCGGCCGGCTGTTGAATGTCGCCACGTTGCTGGAAGGCAGTATCCGCAAGAGCGGCAACCGCGTGCGCATCTCGGTGCAACTGGTGAAAGTCGAAGACAGCTTTCACTTGTGGTCCGAGACCTACGACCGGACGTTGGACGACATCTTCGCCGTGCAGGACGACATCGCGCAGTATGTGCTGGCGGAACTGCGCGTAAAGTTCCTGACACAGACGAGCGGCAAAATCGAAATGCGTGGCGTCGAAGCGGAAGTCGCCGCCGCTGCCAGAGGCCGCAGCGGTAATGCGGAAGCGCAACGGTTGTATTTGCAGGCGAAGTTCTTCATGAATCGTCATGCCGCCGCCGACGTAATGAGGTGCGTTGAGTACTTGCGACAGGCATTGATCATTGATCCCCGTTTCACGCAGGCGTGGGCCGCGCTCTCACACGCGTTGGTCACGGCGGCGGATTTGGGATCAGCCCCGGTTGCCGAGAGTGCGACCGAAGCGCTCAAGGCCGTGCAACGCGCATTGGCGCTCGATGCCGATCTCGTCGATGGCCACGTGGCGATGTGTACTTACCAAACCATGCACGCCTGGGACTGGCGCGGTGCCGTCAATTCAGTACAGCGTGCGCTGCACATCGCGCCGGAGGACGTTGGCGCGCTGAAGGAAGCGGCGCGGCTCTACTATGCGCTGGGAAAGTCGCAAGTGGCGTTGGGATATGCCGAGCGCGCCATCGCATTGGATCCACTGAACTCGGTCTGCTATTGGTATCAGACATCGTCCTTGGGTGTGCTGGAGCGATTGACCGAAGCCGAAGCCGCCATTCGAAAGGCGCTCGAACTCTCTCCCGATGCGCCCAGCCTCCATTTTCGACTCGCGTTTTTCCTGGATCGCCTGGGGCGGCACGACGAGGCCTTGATTGAGGCGAATCGCGAGCAGGCGGACTGGGGGCGGCTTTTTGCACTCGGCATACTGCATTTTCGGAGCGGCAATGTCGCCGAATCGGACCGCGCGTTGAATACGCTCATTGAACGCTGCGGCGAGGCCGCGGCCATTCAGATCGCGATGACGTACTGCGTGCGCGGTGAGGCCGATCACGCGTTTGAATGGCTCGAGCGCGCCTATGCGCTGCGCGACACGGGGCTTTCGTATGTGAAGTCCGGCTGGTTGGCGCATCCGATTCAGAATGATCCACGCTGGCCGGTTTTTCTGAAGAAAATGGGGTTTGACGCGTAGTTGAATTTCTATTTGAGAAATGCAGTGTCATCCTGAGCGGCGCGAAGGATCTCGTCATGACCAGAACGTTCGCGATGCGCAGGATGACAATAACAATGCTTGAAAAATGAAAGCGCGATCGCGTCGAAATCGATAAATTGGCCCCATGCCCGAACTTCCCGACATCACCGTCTACGCCGAATCGATCGAGCGTGTGCTTAACGGCGCAGTGCTGGAAAAAATTCTGCTGCCGAATATCTTTCTGCTGCGCACCGTTGATCCACCGGCCACTGAATTGACGGGCAAACGATTGCTTCGCGTCGAGCGCATCGGTAAACGCATCGTGCTGGTGTTTGATGATGAATTGTTTGCGGTGATTCACTTGATGATCGCCGGTCGATTCAAGTGGTATCCGAAGGGCACCAAGGTGCCGATGACGAAGGTGATTCAGGCGCGGTTCGAGTTCGACCGCGGAACACTCGCGTTGACCGAGGCGGGCACCAAGCGCCGCGCGTCGCTGCATATACTGCGAGGTCGCGATGCGCTCGCGGCGCACGATCCGGGAGGCGTCGACCCGCTCATTTGCACGTGCGAAGAATTCACGGTGCAGATCACCGCTGAAAATCACACCTTGAAGCGCACGCTCACTGATCCGAAATTCTTCAGCGGGATCGGCAATGCCTACTCCGATGAAATTTTGCACCGCGCGAGACTATCGCCGCTCGCGTTGAGTCAGAAATTGTTACCGGATGAAGTGGGGCGATTGCATGCCGCGACGCGTGACGTGCTCGAAGAATGGCTGCGTCGCTTGCGGGCGGAAGCGCGCGATGGATTTCCAGAAAAGGTGACGGCATTTCGGGCGGAAATGGCGGTGCACGGCAAATTCAAGCAACCCTGCCCGGTGTGCGGCGGATTGGTGCAGCGAATCGTGTATGCGGACAATGAATGCAACTATTGCCTGACTTGTCAGACGGGAGGAAAACTGCTCGCGGATCGCGCATTGTCAAGGCTGCTCAAGGCGAGTTGGCCAAAACGTGTGGATGAAGTTTGATGCTCGCTTCCTTGGCAACATCCATGTTTTGTCGTTCCCGCGAACGCGGAAACGACGGGAATATATTGTTGCAAAATACCTTGACTGGAGTGTCCGCGAAACCACTTACGGCAAAAGCCGGAACAACCGCAATCGCTCATCGTTGTCGCCCGGTCGCGCGCCGTCCCAAATCATTCTCCAGCGCAAATCCACCAACGGCTCTTCGCTGCGCAGGCCTTGCGTCAACAGCCACGCGCATTTGTCGGCACCGGCTTGTCCAAGCGGCGTGAATTTCAAGCCTGCAAAGTAGTTGAGCGATGCGCGCTGTGCGTCGCCAAGGTTCATCGATGCGATGCAGTCTGGCGAAGGCGCAATTTGCGCGGCAATGGTTTCGGCCGTGCTGCGATAACTCAATCGATAATCGGCGGCGGGAAGCCCAAGCAGATTCAGCACCAGCCACGCGAGCGTGACGCCGGCCGACCAGTTAACGATCGCGCGCCGATTGTTGCGATGCGCGCGCAGCACGGCATACGCCCACAGCAACGTGAACGCAACGGCGATGGCAAACGAAAACGGCACGAACGAAAACGCGTAGCCGGGTAACTGACGGCCGAGACTATTCGCGGCCACTTCCGGCAGACCCGTCATCGCGACGGCCCAGTAAAACCACGCCGCGAAGGTCGCGATGCCGAAGAACAACAAGCTGAACCAATCCATGAAGCTCGCGATGCTGCGCGAGAGGCGATCAGGCGTCGCGCTTGCCGCGAGCGCCAGCGGGATCAGCAGCGGCAGCCCCATGCCGTCGCTCGCTTTGCGGGTGAGTGAAATGACGATCAATATCGTCACGAATGCCACCAGCGGCAACGCTAACTCCACGCGCTCAGTGATGCGCTTTCGTTCCTTTGCCCATAGCCACAACGCGAACGGCAACGCCGGCAATCCATACCAGGGAAGAATCCGCAAAAAATGCAGCAAGTCGGCGGGGCGTTTTGCCGCGAGATCTGCGCACGGAATGCCGATGATCGCATCCAGCCACGGCAATATCGGCCCCGAATTTTGCGTGAGCAGGATCAGCGGATAGATCAGCATGAAGGGTATTGCGACCAGCAGCGCGATGCCGATGCCATTGCGAAAGGCGCGGTTGCGCCATTCGCGCAACACACCCATCAACGCGAGCGCAATCAAGGTAGGTGTCAATGCCGGCACGATGCCGATTGAGAGCGCAATGATGCCGGCACCGATGCCGGTGGTCACACCACCTTTGATGGATTCGGAGCGGATGCGCGTCATGCCGTAGAGGGCAATCGACATGCCGGCGAGACCCGCGAGTTCAGGGTTCATCTGATGGCCGCGCCACAGCAGGCCAAGGCAACCCAGCAGCAGCACGACACTGATGCGTCCGGCGCGCGCATCGAACAATCGCGAAGCCGTCTTGTGCGTGTAGGCGAGGGTGATCGCCATGAACAAGCCGGTTGCCAGGCGCGCGCCGTCGTGCAAGGCGAGGATCGGCGAGAACAGCATCGCCAACAGGCTCGCGACCCAGTAGTACAGCGGCGGGTAATCGGTGGCGGGCACGCCGACGATGGTAGGCATCAGCCATTGACCGTCACGCAGCATGGAATGGATCACACCGAAGGCGAGTGCCTCGTCGGGCTTCCATGGATCATGGCCGATCAATCCTGGCAAAATCCAGCCCACGCAGATGACAAGGAACAACGCCGTTTTCACCGGACTGCGGGTGCCGTCAAAAATGATCGGCTGGCGAAAGGGCGAAATCATGAGCGATTATTTTACGCGGCTATTCATCGTGGAACGCCGGCCTACGCATTGCACCGTGCCATTCGAGGCATGCGCGGCACAAACAAAAAAGGCAGCCGAAGCTGCCTTTTGTTGGGTGGTTGAGCCGAAACGTGTGCTTATTTTGCCTCTGCCTTTGATTCGGCGCTTGATTCTGCCTTTGCGGCGGCCGCAACACCGGTAGTGCGCGCGTGACGCTGCTTGAATTTCTCGACGCGACCGGCGGTATCCATGATCTTGTGTTTGCCGGTATAGAACGGATGCGATTCGGACGAAATCTCGATACGGATGAGCGGGTATTCCTTGCCGTCAGTCCATTTCATTTTTTCCTTGCCCTTGGTCTCGGCGGTCGAGCGGGTCAGGAATTTGAAGTCGGCGGAAGAGTCAAAAAAAATGACTTCGTGGTATTCGGGATGGATGGTGGGTTTCATGCGATTTGCCTTTCTTTTCGTAAAGGGTGGCCCAGGGTGAAGATGGTAGTGCGCGGGCACCTCTATGCGAACAAGTGTTTGAAGTGTTGGGAAATTCAGGGGATTCGGTGAATCGGCAATTATGGCGGAAAGTCGAGAAAAACGCAAAAGCTGGATGCATCAAACGTCAATCAGGACTTGGTGTTAGTATTACAAAATAATACCGACGAGGAAAAATCATGGCCTCCAACGAACTTCATTCACCTCGATCTCAAGGTCAAACGTCATTGTTGGTCGAAGCACTAAAGCGACTGCTGCGCGCGCGCGGCATGACGTACCGCGACTTGGGCCATACGCTTGATTTGTCGGAAGCGAGCGTAAAACGCATGTTTGCCAAAGAGGCACTCACGCTGAAACGCCTGGAGGAAGTCTGCGGCTGCCTGGACGTCGATTTGTTTGAAGTCACAAAGCTTGCGCGCAATCAAAGTGCGCAAGCTCAGGAAATGACCATCGATCAGGAGGCAGCCCTCGCGGCAGACGCGCGCCTGCTGGGAGTTTTTTATCTGGTGCTGAACGATTGGCATGTGCCCGATATTCTCGAGCGATATGAGATCGAAAAATCGGAAGCGATCGCCTTACTCGCGAAACTCGATCATCTCGGCTTGATCATGTTGCAACCCAATGATCGCGTCAGGTTGCTGATACCGCGCACCATGCGTCTCAGAAACGATGGCCCGATCCGGCAAGTACACGGCAACCGCGTTATCGGCGATTTTCTGGCCGGGGATTTCGTCGGCGAAGGCGGCATGTTCCGCATGGAGATGCGCGAACTTTCCGGCCCATCGTATGCGCTCATTCAACGCAAACTGGAACGCATTGGTCAGGAATTCAATGAACTCGCGGAGCTGGATAGCTACTTGCCCTCGGATCAGCGAAAGACCATCGGCATGGCGGTCGGCACCAAGCCCTGGATGATGTCGCTGGTGACGGGGATCAAGTTGCGCGAATTGAAAGTGCCGGTGGGCGCGGAGAGTGCCGAGTCTGAGAAGAAAAAAAATTAGGAAACGTTTGATCGGAATTGATTTCCGTTTCGTGCACGCGAGTCGCTCTGAGGGTGTCGACGGCAACGATTGGTTTTGCCAAGTGCCCCGCTTCCCGCTATAATGCGCCTCTCCCTGTGGGGGTATAGCTCAGCTGGGAGAGCGCTTGCATGGCATGCAAGAGGTCATCGGTTCGATCCCGTTTACCTCCACCACAGATTTTTCGCATCAATCTACAAGAATCGCCAAGGCGGTTGCAGTCCGAACCGCCTTTTTGTTGTAACCGTTTTCAGCAGCACGCAGCAAAGCAGTAAGACGTGTGAGTCCCCATCGTCTAGAGGCCTAGGACATTGCCCTTTCACGGCAGTAACACCGGTTCGAATCCGGTTGGGGACGCCAAACAACAAAAGCCACCTTCGGGTGGCTTTTTTGTTTGGCTTTCTCAATCAGGAAAGAACCGGATGCGGTTCGACTAAGCGAATGCCCGGGGCATTCGGTTGGACGTTCGCGCTTTTTGCGAACGGTCCCGTAGCGCAGCGGAGGGATGCAAGGATCGCTTCCAGCGAGACTTGCACAATCCGGTTGGCAATTCCATCACGAATTTCAACAACCTGTTAGCGCAATAGTTGCGCCGCCTGTCCTTGCGCATTGATCAGTGCAACCGCATTCTTGCCGAATGAAACGAATGTCTCCCCACCGAGCCAATTCCCCTCGTAGGCAATGGCACCGTCCGCGAAATCTCCGCCTGCGTCAAGCACGGCCAGCCCCGCTTCTACTGCCGGCCTGTTCATTTCCACGTTGGCGGCGGCAAGCAGCGCGCGGATCGCGGTGGCCACATCGGCGGGTTGGAAATCGTAGACCCTGAGCAACACCCAGACAAACTCGCACAGGCAAGAGAAGCACAGAGTCAGGCCTTGCCTCTTGCGCCGACTTTGAAAATTTAGCTGGTTTTCGCAATTCCGAGAAGCCAAGTGTGCCGATTTTCGTGGTCTAAGGCATCGAAGAGTCTTGGTTATCGGTCGCCGCTCTGGCGGGGCCTCGCCTGCAAATTGATCTCACATCACGGAACAAAATCCTCAAGGCGCGTGCCCGTGCGCAGTCCGTCGATCTGATGAAAATGCGCGTCGAGCGTCAATAGCGCGGCACCGTGTTCAAGGCTGCTGGCAGCGATCCAGAGATCGTTGGTTGGGATTGGTGTGCCTTTGCGGCGGAGTGCTGCGTAGACCAGCGCATAAAAATCTGCCGTCGTCGCCGTAGTGGGAACCACCGTGACGCGCGAGCTATCTATGAACTTCGCCAATTCAAGGCGATTTGCCGCTTGTCTCTGACCGGCCGCGAAACCGCCCAGCAGTTCTCCCAATACCGTTGCGGAAATGAGAATCGAGGGGGCATGCCGCAACACCGCGACTATGTCCGATTGGCCGCGCTTGAATCCGGCATAGGCATTAGTGTCCAACGCGATCACGCGCATGGGTTACTTCCAAAGCAATGGATCGACGATGGCAAATGCGGCCGTGTCCCGCGCGAAGGCGCTTGCCTCCACTTTGCCCCACGTTCCCGCCAACTCATCAAGGTCGTTGAAGGTTTGCAGGATTTTGGGTTTGCGTGCGGCATCTCCACCCTGCAATACACGCAGTACCAAGCTATTGACGCTTCCACCATCCTGCGCAGCCTGTTTCTTTAGCCGCCTCACTGTCTTTTCGTCCAAGCCGCGAATACTCATGTTTGCCATGATCTCACTCGTGATATCAATGTGAAGGCAAAGATGATAGCACAAAGTATCGGATCAAGTTGTCTCAAAGCATACCCCCGCATACTTCCCCAACCGAAAGAACAACGCCTCCCCCATCGCCGTCGAAGGTGTCCAGAATCCGCCGCCCACCGCCGATTTCGAAACATCGAGCGCCAAACACACCGCCGCCTCGCCCAGCATCTTTGCGGTTGAACCATAACCCGGATCGCGATCACCGGTGACTTTCACGTTGAGGTCGCGCCCGTCTTTTGTGTGGCCGATGAAGCGATAGTCCCAGAAGCCTTTTTCCTGCGCATCCGGGCTTGGCCCGCTACCTGGCGCAGGGAGAATGGTTTTTTCCATGAGCCAACGTGTCGGCGCAATCGCGGCACCGGCGATGAATGCAGCCAGGCCCGCCGTGAATCCCAACGCGCGCGCCTGCCCCGAAAAGCCTTTGCCCATCATCATCCCTTCGTCGTAGCGAAAATCGCTGCCCGAGGGATAGCCCTGCAATGCGTGGCTGCGCAGTACCACGCGGGTGTTGATCGCAGCCATGACAAACGGCGCCATCCAGCAGCCGAAATCGGGATCATGCGCAGCACCTTTGATATTGTGCTGGCGCGTTTTCGGGATTGTCTCGGGCGGGCAGAGAGAATAGGGGTTGGCGTATTCGCGGCGCAACGCCGGATCTTTTGTCGCTTCGCGGATGATGTTGAGCATGCTGGCAACCGTCCCGCCGGATGCCGCACCGCGCATCGCTTTCACGCGCATCTTCACACGCACGCAGCCTTTGCCGTAATGCAACATCGATTGCTGCTGCAAATACCAGACGCCCAGATCCGATGGGATTGAATCGAAGCCGCAGCAGGGCACGATGCGCGCACCGGATTTCTGCGCGGCCTCCTCGTGTTGCGCGATCATTTTCCGCACCCAATGCGCTTCGCCGGTGAGGTCGCAGTAGTCTGTGCCGTTTTCGGCGCACACTTTGACGGGCGTGTCGCCGAACAATGCGTATGGGCCGACGGTGGAGATGATCACGCGGGTTTGGCGGGCGAGGGCGGTGAGTGCCGCTTCGTCATCGGCGTCGGCGATGAATACGGGTAATTCATCGGCATCAACACCTAATTGGGCAAGCAGGTCATTGAGCTTGGTGCGTGATCGTCCCGCGATCGCCCAACGCAACGGGCGTGCGCCGGGCTTTTTCGCGCTGCCGAACTGGGCCAGCAAGTATCGGCAAAGAATCTGCCCGACGAAGCTGGTGGCACCAAAGGCGATGACATCGAAGCGCGGTGTGGGCATGGAATTTCTCCGGGGATTGATGCGGGTTGCTCGGCGGGCAGATACTGAGCGCGTGTCAGGATACTTCCATTTGCCTCAAAATTTCGTCATTCCGGCAAAGTCCGGAATCCAGCCTATCGTAATTTCAATGAGTTACGAAGGACTGGGCCCCGGCCCGGCGCAACCCTTGTGGATGTTCGCCGGAACGACGGATTTTTATTGAACCGGCAATTAAATATGTTGAAGCGCGCCCTTTCCCCGCGTAGGCGGGGATCCAAGTTTTCTGCATTTCCGCTACGAAACTTGGCCCCCCGCCTACGCGGGGGAAGGAAATAATTGAAGTCAGTTCAACAT
>JANPBQ010000070.1:0-14962 GCA_031430555.1 Betaproteobacteria bacterium | reverse complement strand
GTCGCCTGATGAAATTCCATTTTCCATTGGCCGTCGAAATTTTTCCACAGCGACGTGCGAATGGAATATACACCGGGATCCGTCATTGAATGCCGAATGAAGGCGCGGTAGGTGAGCCGCACGAGGCCATCCGAGAGGGAGTGAAATTCATAGTCCTTCGACACAATTGACCAGTCTTCCTCAGTCGGCAAATCCACCAGCACCTCCGCCAACCCGAAACAATTTCCGGATGCACCGATCTCCTGAAACTTCGGCGAAAGCAATTCCAGCAAACGCTCGCGGGAGGAGCGAATGTGCGGCTGAAACAGCCGTTCTTCCAGCTGGATGATGTTTTCCTTGAGCGTCATTATCGACGCAGCATAGCATTTCAATGGCAATCACACCCGCAAACGATTGCCAAACTCGCCTATTGGCGGCTCTCTCCGGGCTTTTTTGACCCAAACACCGCTCCAGTGCTGGTGTTTCACATCGCCGCAATGTCCCGCGCGTAGCCCTGTAAAATTTCGCATCCCTCTTGAAAAAGCTCCCATGAACGCTCCCATTGCCGCTCAACACCTCGCCAATCCCTTGCTGGAAAGCTGGAATACGCCGTACGGTTTACCGCCATTCGACGCGGTTCGCGTCGAACATTTCGCGCCGGCGATTGGGGTCGCGCTGAAAGCGCATCGCGATGAAATCGACACCATTGCCGCGTCGCCGGTCGAGCCAACGTTTGAGAATACGATTGCCGCGTTCGACGCGAGTGGCCGTTTGCTGACGCGACTGGAGGCGCTCTTCCAGAACCTTACTGCCTCTGAAACATCTCCTGCATTGCAATCGGTTGAACGCGAAATGGCGGCCCCCTTGGCGGCGCACAACAATGCCATCTACATGCACGCGGGATTGTTCAAACGCGTCGATGCACTGTACGTAAAGCGCGCGCAAATGAATCTCAATGCCGAGCAATTGCGTTTGCTCGAACGCGTGCATCTCGATTTTGTCCGGGCAGGTGCGAAGCTCGGCCTTGCCGCACAGAAACGCTATGCCGAGGTCACCGAAAAACTCGCGCAATTGACGACAACCTTCAGCCAGAATGTGCTCGCCGACGAAGCGCAATATCAACTGCAACTGCAAGATGAAAGCGACCTGGCCGGCCTGCCTGAATTTCTGCGCGCCGTCGCCAAACAGGCGGCCACCGAGCGTAGTGTCGATGGATACGTGATCACGCTATCGCGTTCGCTGATCGTGCCCTTCCTGACCTTTTCAACGCGGCGCGATTTGCGTGAGATTGCCTTCAAGGCGTGGATCGCGCGCGGCGAAGGCGTGATTGCCGCCGACGGAAAATACAACAACGCGCCGGTGATCCGCGAGATCATGGCGCTGCGGCTCGAGCAGGCGAATCTGCACGGTTACGCGAGCTACGCGGATTACGCGCTCGTCGATACGATGGCCAAGAACAAGGAGGCCGTTGCCGATTTGCTGAAACAAGTTTGGGCGCCGGCCAAGGCGCGTGCGGAGGATGAACGCGCGGCGTTGCAGGCGCTGGCGGACACAGAGAATGCCGGTCGCGGCGCGCAGTTGAAAATCGAGCCATGGGATTGGCGCTACTACGCCGAGAAAGTCCGGCAGTCGCGTTACGACCTCGACGACGCGCTGGTGAAGCCGTATTTCTCACTCGACCGCATGGTGGAAGCCGTGTTCGATTGCGCGCAGCGTTTGTTTGGTCTTCACTTCATCGCCAAGCCGGAAATCAGGGGCTATCACCCGGACGTGAAGGTCTACGAAGTGCGCGGCGCCGGCAATGCGTTGGTCGGCATTTTTCTGCACGACAATTTTGCGCGCGCCACCAAGCGTGGCGGCGCGTGGATGAGCAACTTTCGATTGCAGAGCAAAATCGATGGTGCGAATTTGCCAAACATCATTCCGATCATCGTCAACAATAATAATTTCGCCAAAGGCGCGCCGAATGAACCGACGCTGCTGAGCTTCGACGATGCGCGCACGCTGTTCCATGAGTTCGGCCATGGTCTGCACGGGCTTTTGTCGAATGTGCGCTACGAGCGCCTTTCCGGCACCCAGGTGCTGCGCGATTTTGTCGAATTGCCTTCGCAGATTTTCGAACACTGGCTGTCCGAGCCGGCAGTGCTCAAACGTCATGCGCGCCATATTGAAACCAACGAACCCATTCCCGACGAATTGATCGCGCGCTTGCAGGCGGCGAGGCGATTCAACCAAGGCATCGACTCGGTCGAGTACACCGCGTCCGCGCTGGTCGATCTTGCCCTGCATTCGCAGACCGATGTCGATGGACTCGATGCCGCCGCCTTCGAGGCAAACGAATTGAACAAGATCGGCATGCCCGCCGATATCGTCATGCGCCATCGCTTGCCGCATTTCCGGCATTTATTCGCGGGGTCGAGTTATGCGTCGCAATATTACGTCTATCTCTGGGCCGAAGTGCTGGACGCGGATGGCTTCGGAGCCTTTGAGGAAGCGGGCGACCCGTTCGATCCCGAGACGGCATATCGGTTGTTGACGCATATCTATTCGGCGGGAAATACGCGCGATCCGGTTGAGGCCTACCGCGCGTTTCGCGGTCGCGCGCCGACAGTGGTGCCGATGCTGAAGAAAAAAGGCCTCGCCGAAGTTTGAATCGCTTGAGTGGCTTGATCGTGAACGCCGCATCCGCCGACGCTGCGCGTTCGTAAGGGTATCGACGCCGGAAAATACTCATCGTAAGAAGGAGGACGCCGATATGCCAGAGAACGATCAAACAGTGTCCGCATTGAATGGAGAGAACTTTCCGCCGTGTTTCGACTCGGCGGAGAGTTTTCTGACGGCGATCGGAACCTCGACCGGCTCGATGATCGCCTTTTTCGATACCGATGAACGCATTAGCTACGTCAACCTGCCATACGCGCGCTGGTTCAATCTCCGACCGGACGAAGTATGTGGCCGCAGCCTGATCGACTTGTACGGCATCGACGCCTACACCGCATTCAGGCCGATGTTGCGCCGCGCCTATGCCGGCGAATTCGTCCGCTATGAGCGCGAATTGAAAAAGCCCGATGGCTCCGCTGAATGGATTTCGGTGAACATGCATGCTCACCGCGACCAGTCGGGCCGCATCAACGGTATCTTCGCCACCGCGCAAGTCGTCGATGATCTGAAGCGCACGCGCGATGCGCTCGACGCGGCGCTGCAGGTGCAGGCAATCTACATGGAAAACTCGCCGCTGGCCGTGATCGAGTGGAGCGACACGCTCGAAGTGCTGCGTTGGTCGGGCCAGGCGGAGGCTATATTCGGCTGGAAGTCCGTCGAAGTCGTGGGCCAGCTTGCCCGACAATTCGATCTCGTGCACCCCGATTGGCTGCCTACCGTGCGCGCGTCCACACAGGACTTGGTCGATGGGCGCGTGCAGCACAACCGCATGATCAGCCGCAATCGAACCAAAAGCGGTCGCTTCATCTTTTGCGAATGGTTCAACTCCGCCTTTGTCGACGGCAACGGCAAGACACACGGCATTCTCTCGTTGGCGCAGGATGTGACGATGCGCGTCGAAGCCGAGGAACAACTGCGCTATTCGGCGGTACACGATGCGCTCACCGGATTGCAAAATCGCCAATCGTTGATCGCCCGACTGGATCACGCGCTAGTGCGCGCGGGCCGAAGCGGCGAGACTTTGGCGCTGCTGTTCATCGATCTCGACAAGTTCAAGGTTGTCAACGATACGCATGGCCATGCCGTCGGCGACGCGTTGTTGCGGCAGGCCGCAGAGCGACTCAAATCCTGCACACGCGATGCCGACACCGTCGCGCGCATCGGCGGTGACGAATTCGTCGTGCTGCTGGAGTCCGATTTGAACGCCGATACGCCCGAATTCATTGCGCGGCGCATTGCCAACGGGTTCGCCCAAGGCTTTACGTTAGGTGAAATACACGTCGAATCCGGTGCCTCCATTGGCATCAGCCGCTTTCCGTTCGACGGCAAAGATGCCGATCAATTGATGGCCAGCGCCGATCGGGCCATGTATCGCGCGAAGCATTCGCGTTGAGCGGAGCCTCCATCGGTCTTGAAGGCTGGCGGGCCGGTGCGGTGTGGCACACGCATCCTGCCGGGCCGATCTTTACGCGCAGCGAGGGCAGCGGCGCGGCGCTGCTGCTGATCCACGGTTTTCCTACCGCATCGTGGGATTGGGCGAAAATCTGGCCCGCAATGACGGCGGAGTTTCGCTGCCATACGCTCGACATGATCGGCTTTGGATTTTCCGCGAAGCCAAAAAACGTTGCGTACTCGATTCAGGCGCAAGCGGATTTGTTCGAGGATTTTCTCGCGGCGCAGCGCGTAGACGAATACGCGATCATCGCGCACGACTACGGCGACACTGTCGCGCAGGAATTGTTGGCGCGGCACATCGAAGGCCGCGCGCGCCAACATCTGACGAAACTTGTGTTGCTCAATGGTGGACTGTTTCCGGAAACCCATCGACCACGTTTGATACAGACACTGCTGGCCGGCCCGCTCGGCGGCTGGGTCGCGCGCCTGACCACGCGCCGCACGTTCGCCGCCAACCTACGCGGCATCTGTGCGCGACCGCTGTCGGATGAAGAGATCGACGGCATGTGGCAGTTGTTGGTCGAGAACGACGGCATTGCCGTGTTACCAAAATTGATCGGCTACATGGCGGAGCGTCGATTGCATCGCGAACGCTGGGTCGGTGCGTTGCAAAAAAGCCGCGTACCGATCCGATTGATCGATGGTCTCGACGATCCGATCTCCGGCGTGCATATGGTTGCGCGCTATCGCGAATTGATCGGTGCCGCGGATGTGATTGAATTGCCGGGTGTCGGGCATTACCCGCAGGTGGAAGCGCCTGACGAAGTCGCGCGTGCGGCGCTGGAATTCCTGCGGCGGCAGTGAATCAAAGAAACAGCTTCAATTCGTGCGGTGCGACTTCATTTGCCTGTGGCGCCACGTTCCATCAACATTTCGTCGGCGTCGATGCCGATTTCTCCAGACCTTACCGGCGTCGCAGCGGTGAAACCCAGCCGCGTCAACATTTTCAGCGATCGATGGTTCGCGCGTTTCAGCACGGCGGTCAAGGTGCGAACGTGGTAGCGCTCGTGGAGTTCTTCGATCATCGCTTCAATCGCCTCGGTCGCGTAGCCCTGTCCCCAATGTTTGCTTGCAAGCACGTACGCGACGCCGGCGCGGTCATCCGGATGTACCGTCGCCTGTACAAAGCCAATCAACGTGCCATCGCCCTGCGCAATCACCCAGTTCAGCCAGTGTTCCGAGCCATCCGCCGAACGACGTGATTCAAGCCGCGCAAATCGGGTACGCAACCAGTCGATCGATTCGGGTGGCGCGTTTTCGAATTCGTAGATGGCCGGATCGCTCAAGACCGCAAACATTTCTTCCGCATGGCGTGTAGTTTGCGGTTGCAGGATAAGGCGCGAGGTGGATAGCGGTCGCATTTCCACGCTCACGATCCCGCCTCGAATGCGGCCATCTGTGCAAATAAAACTCCAGCACTGGCGCGCATCGCGAGACAAAAACCCTCCAAACGCCGCTCCAGTTCTAGGATTGTCATTCTGGGTACTTCTATTTACCCTGTCGTACCGGCGAAGGCCGGTACCCAATTTTCGTAAGCCATTGACAGATTGACACAATTGGGCCCCGGCCTACGCCGGGGAGACAAAGATTTGAGGTAAATAGAAGTACCCTTCTCTTCGCTATGGCAGCCGTTCCCGTCAATCCCGAAACGTCGGCGTCTTTTTTTGCATCGACGCCATCATCGCCTCCTGCATATCCGACGACATCAACATCGCTGCGTTCCAGGTCGCGATGTAGTTCAGGCCGTCGGCAACTGAATGATCGCGGGCATAGACCAGCATCTCTTTGGTGCCACGAATCGCAAGGGGCGATTTGGCGGCGATGTCGGCGGCGATTTTTTCGACGCCTGCCATCAGCGCATCTTTCGTATCAAAGACCCGGTTGACAAGGCCCATCGCCCTCGCCTCCTCGGCACCGAACGTGCGACCGGTATAGGCGAGCTCGCGGGTCATGCCGTCGCCGATCAGCTTCGGCAAGCGTTGCAGCGTGCCGACATCGGCCGTCATGCCCATGTCGACTTCCTTGATCGAGAATTGCGCGTCGGCCGAGCAATAGCGCATGTCGGCACAGCAGATCAGATCGATACCGCCGCCGATGCAGGCACCGTGAATCGCGGCGATCACCGGCTTGCGGCAACGTTCGAGCGCGGTCAATGTGTCCTGCAATTTGAGAATCACCCGTCGCAGATTTTCCCGCTTGCGCGCCTCGCAATCGTCGTCCACTTCGTCGGCGACGCCGGCCAACATGGCGAGATCGATGCCTGAGGTAAAGTGCGCGCCTTCCCCGCTCAAAATTGCCACGCGCGCTTCGGGCAAGGCGTCGATCCAGGCAAACGCGCCACCAAGTTCCTCCCACACTTCGCGGCTCATCGCGTTCGCTTTCGCCGGCCGGTTGAGGCGCACATGCGCGATCTTGTTCGCGACCGCGATTTCGAGCGCGGTGAGCTTGGGCGGTGTTGCGGGTGACTCTGACATGTTTGATTTTCCTCAAAATGCGTGGCGCGACGATGCCTCATTCTACGTCCCGATCATGAATCGGGAACTATTTCCCCACATGTTTTGTCAACGAGACGCCTGCGACCGGAGTTGTAGAATTCAACCGCAAGAATGTTCTAATACCGAATGACCACCGTTCCCAACCGCCGCAAGAACCGCATCAAGGATTCGACCGCCGCGCTCGCGATCGAAACGCAGGCGGTCGAAGCGGATTGCCTGCAACGCATGACCAAGATCCGCCAGAACACGCGGATGAAGGATGTCATGCAATTGAAGCAGGTAACCCTCAGCGAGCGCCTGCGTCCTTATACCTTGCAGATCCGTGCTTTGCACCAACTGGAGGCGGCGGCGGAATTGCGCTTGCGCGAAATTCTTGATGGGCATTTGGTGGAATTGCGCGCGCAACATGATTTGCCGGGTCTCGAACAATTGCGCAGCCATTTCATGCATCGCGAGTGGACGAACCTGAAGGGCACCTATCCAATGCTCTACCGTGCGGCGGAAACCGAATCGGAAAAACTGATCGTGCGGATGGAATATGAGCGTTCCGCCCGCCGCCGCGGCAGACCCGGCCGATAGGCTCGACTCTCACTTCGCCGGTTGCGCGAAAGCGCCCGCAATCGAAGATAATGGCGGCTCGTCACAATCCGGAGCCCGTCATGATCTCAATTCAGTCACGTTTCGCCAAGTCCATTGCCGCCACTATTGCGAGCCTCGCGCTGGTGCTGCCCGCCACCGCGCAGGATTTCAGCAAGGCCGAAATCAAGACCGAGAAACTCTCGCCCACGACATATGTCTTGTACGGCGTCGGCGGCAATATCGGCGTCTCCGTTGGCGACGACACGGTGTTCATTGTCGACGACCAGTACGCGCCACTCAGCGAAAAAATCACCGCAGCGATCAAGGCGCTCTCCCCCAAGCCGGTGCAGTTTGTGTTGAACACACATTGGCACTTCGACCATACCGGCGGCAACGAAAATTTCGGCAAGGCCGGCAGCGTGATCGTCGCGCACGAAAATGTGCGCAAGCGCATGTCGAGCGAGCAGTTCATCGCGTTGTTCAAGTCGAAAATTCCTCCCTCGCCGAAAGTGGCGCTGCCGGTGGTCACCTTCACACGCGACATGACGTTTCATTTGAACGGTGATGAAATCCATGCCTTCCATGTGGCCAACGCCCACACCGATGGCGATGCAATCGTCCATTTCAAAAACAGCAACGTGATCCACATGGGCGATACGTTTTTCAACGGTCTCTATCCCTTCATCGATTCTTCAAGTGGCGGCAATCCCGACGGCGTGATCAACGCGGCCGACCGCGTACTGGCACTCGCCGACGATAAAACCAAGATCATTCCCGGCCATGGCCCAGTCTGCAACAAGGCGGATTTGAAGGTCTATCGCGATATGCTGGCGACGGTAAATGGCCGCATCAAGGCGATGTTGAAAGACGGCAAGAAGCTTGCCGACATTCTCGCCGCCAATCCTTCGGCCGAGTACGACGAAAAATGGGGCAAGGCGTTCATTTCCCCGGGCCGCTTCATTGAAATGCTGGTCATCGCGCATTCACCTGCGTCCGCACCGGCAACGGCCCCGGCAACGGCCCCGGCAAAATAGCCGATGCATTCGGCTTGGTACTTTCTCGGCGGCGCGATTCTTTTCGAGGTCGCCGGGACCACGTGCATGAAACTTTCGCGCGGGTTTACCGAACTCACGCCCAGCATTCTGATATTCGCGTTCTACGGCTGCGCATTCGCGCTCAATACGGTGGCGATCAAGACCATCGAATTGAGTGTTGCCTACGCGATCTGGTCCGGTATCGGCACCGCGCTGACCGCAGCGATTGGCATCTTTTATTTCAAGGAACCGGCGACGACGGTAAAAATGGTTTCGCTGGGATTGATCGTGATTGGCGTCATTGGGTTACATTCGGCGTCGGTGGCGAAGTAATCCGGCAGCGGGTCAAGGCCATGCGTAGGATGGGTGGAGCGCAGCGATACCCATCATTGAAGGCGCAATTTACGCGATGGGTATCGCTGCGCTCCACCCATCCTACGGATTCGGTACTCTTGAAGCGAGTCAACGCTCTTCCGGCGGCTTCACTTTCCGGAACATCACCAGCAATAAAAGGTCGTAGACAATCTTCACCATTCCGGCGGCGATGAGCGGCCAGCCGAACGCGGAGATCCCCAGCAAGTATCCCGACAGCGCCGGGCCGACTGCGGAGGCGAGACTGCGCGGCACCGAGGTGATGCTCGCGGCGGCCGCGCGCTCGTCCGGCGCGACGATGGCCATCACATACGAGCTTCGCGTCGGTACATCCATTTGCGAGAGTGCGGCGCGGATGAACAACAGCGCGATCACGGTGGACAGATCCGGCACAAATGGAATGGCGATCAGGCAAAGGTTCGCGGGCAAATGGGTAAACACCATCGTGTTGACGAGGCCAAATCGATTCGCGATGCGCACCGCCACCAGATAAGACCCTGCCGTCAACAACCCGGTCCAGAAAAAAATCTGCCCCGCCGTGACAATCGACAGCTCGAATTTCTGGAACAGCCACAGTGCCACCATCGACTGCACCACGAACCCGCCGCCGAACGCATCGAGGCTGAATAACGCTGCCAGCAAGTAGACCGTTTTCTTTGATCGATGCAATGGTGCCGGCGGTGCCGGCGTATCCGATTCAAGCGACGCCGGCAGGCCGCGATAGGCGAGTGCCGTCAGGCAGGCCAGCCCCGCGTACAGCAGAAACATCGCCTGCATCGCCGATTTGCCCGACAGCGCAAACGTGGTTTGCAATGCGCCCGGTAGCGCGACTGCGAGTGAGCCGATCGCCGCCATCAGCGAGCCGACCAGACTGTAACGCGCGAACACGGCCGTGCGATCACGATCCGCGACGACGCGCGAAAGCACCGAATGTTCGAGCGGCAGAAACACACTGACATCACCGCTGGAAGGGTTGAGCGTGCCGACAATGGCGATGACCAGCAGCGGCCAGAAATCGCTAACCGCCGCGAAGCCCACGCCGGTGGCTGCCATCAGCAGCGCCGCCGCAAGCAACAGGCTGCGATAGCGAAAACGATAGGCGTGCAGCCCGACCACCAGCGTCAATACCCCCGACCCCAGTAACGTGGCGGTGGCGATGATGCCCACTTGCAGCGCAGACAAGCCCAGCTCCAGCAAATAAAGCGGCAACAACAGACTGACAAAGCCATCGCCGAATGCCCGCAGGCCTTTGGCGGTGAGCAGCCGCTTGATGCTATCGACGCTACCGGCGCTGCCGTTTAGGCCCGGCTCCGTCGCGACGTTCATTTCGCGTATGGCCCGCAATTGAAGTCATCAAATGCCGTGACACTGTCCGCCTTGGTCCAGACGCCCGCCGCGCCCGCGCCGCTGATGCGCGTGTCTTGCATATCAATATAGAGTTTTCCGTTGAGAAACACGCGAATGGATCGCCCCGTGAATTCCGCGCGCAACACATGCCACGTGTTCACGGCAACCGGCGCATCGACATATTGAATCGTGAGGCGGTGCCCGCCTTCGGTGCAGTACAACGAGACATTGTTTTCCAATGCGTTGGCGCGCGCGACGTAATAATTGTCGCCGTCTTTCCACCGCCAGACCACACCTCCCGCCTGATCTTCGCTGCCGCTGATCGACTTGAATTTCACCTCGACAAATCCGTCGGCGATATTGAGCATAGTGTTCACGCACCACGGAAATGCGCCGCTGCCGGTTTGTTTCAAAACGTTCGGTTTGCTCGGTGCGGAAACATCGGCCACGACCGACCAGCGCGGCGCGCCACGCCCCGTGACACCCGCCAGCCAGCCTCGCGGCAGCGTGCCAACCGGTACGTCGTCAAAATTAAAATGCTCGATGGCGGCGGGCACCGCGCTTGTTGCGTTCGCGGCATTTGCGGCCTTAGCGTCCAATTTTTTCGTTTCCATGTCGATCTCCGATGTAAAGAGGACACTTCGAAATTTCAATGGTGTGAGCGACGCGCCGCAACCTCACCGATTTCGCGCGCGGTGAAACCGGGCAAATCGGGAAAATGTGAGGGCGGGCAAGGAGCGAGACCATCGGCGTCTGAATGAAGCGTCCACGATTCGCCAATTGACTTGGCGGGTTGGCAGATTTGGACAAGACACCGTCTGGGCGAAACGCCACCGGGGAACTGCGGTTGCCCCGATGGCAATATCGTAGCAGCCTATCGGACTTAAGGGAAATCGGCTGCAAAATGATCTGGGCGGTGCATATTTCGCCGCTTTCCTGCGCCAATGGAACAACCATTGGCTTGAAAATCGTCAAAATCTACCCTCGCCCAGCTCATTTTTCGCTTCGATTCCTTAAGTCCGACAGGCTGCTAGCGGAGTTTGCCGGAGCCCGCAAACGTGGCCGATGGCCTACAGACACTAATGGAGTCAACTTTTGACTGTTTCGTCGATGCCTGCAAGGGCTCTACCAACCAATATTTGGCATCGCACTGTTCAGCGAATATGAGGCTTTACTGTCACGTGACAAATTATTCGCCGATTGCCAGTTGAGTCATAAAGATCGTGAATCAATTCTTGCCGCATTGCTCAAACAGGCAAAATGGATAGAAATTTATTTTGCATGGCGGCCCAACTTGCGCGACGAAGGCGACAACCACTTGATTGAATTGGCAGTCGCAGGCGGCGCGCATGCAATCGTTACGCGCAACATCCGTGATTTGAAAAATGCAGAGTTACTTTTTCCCGACACAAAAATCTTGACCCCGAAACAATGCCTTGAGGTTTTCAAATGTCCATCATGACGATCAGACTCCCGGATGACAAACACTTGCGCTTGAAGCAACTGGCAAAGTCGCGCCATCTCAGTATCAACAAATTGATTGAAGAGCTAACCACGTCCATATTGTCGGCGCACGATGCTGAAGTCCGCTTTCACGCGCTTGCCTTGCGCGGCAATCCGAAAAAAGCGCTGGCGTTGCTCGATAAACTTGAGCATAAAAAATAATGCCGCACCACTTGCACTGGCACAGACCGCAGGGCGTAAACGCCCAGAAAGATTAGTAAACACAAAATCTAGGACACCCTCCCAATGGTTTTATTCCAAATTCGGCATGGCATCGCTTATCGCGTGAATTCCTGAAGTTTTCATCATTCGATACGCTGCATCTCTTCTCCGTCGATATGACGACCGAAAAAGAAATGCGTTATCATTGTAGTGTTCAGCACTACATTGAGGTGTTCCATGAAATCGCTATCATCTGCCGATGCCAATCGGCGTTTTTCCGCCGTGTTGCGGGACGTGAGCAAAGGCGAGGAGATCGTGGTGGTTTCCCGGGGCAAGCCAGTCGCGAGAATTATTGGTGTGCAGGCGGATGCAAAACTGCGCAACTCTTCCAAGGCGGCATTGCTGAAACGCCTGCTTGGTCAATCTGCGGTGCGCATTCGCAAATGGAAGCGCGCCGACCTCTACGAATGAGGGACAGCGCACCATGCGAATCGCAATCGATACCAACTTGCTCGTCTATGCCGAAGGTCTGGGAGATGCGAAACGCTGCGCGCGAGCCGCAGAAGTGGTGGCCGTCCTCGATGTGCGCAATGTAGTGTTGCCTGCGCAAGTGCTCGGCGAATTGTTCAACGTGCTCACACGAAAGGCAGGGCGAAGCGCCGAACAGGCACGCGATGCGGTGTTGTCATGGAGTGATGCGTTTGATGTGGCTGATTCCACGCGCGATGCGGTCACGGCGGCATGCGATCTGGCGGCCGCACATCAACTGCAATTTTGGGATGCGCTGATCGTGGCGGTGGCGGTGAGCCAGCGATGCCGGGTGTTGCTCACGGAGGATTTGAACGAGGGGTTTGTCTGGCAGGGGATGACCGTCGTGAATCCGTTCGCGGCCAAAGCGCATCCTTTATTGGCGCGGGCGCTGGGTGATGCGATCTAGTTGCGCCATGACCATCTCCTTCTCGGTACTCATCACAATGCGTGCGGGGTGAGAACAACATTTCCGGAACGATTGACCGTGCGAATCAATGGCGTGCGCGAACCGGGGGGCACGGGCTGATTCTGGTGTTGCTGGGAATTCGACCTTCTCCCGTTCAATTCAGAATCCTTCTTGAAAAACAACTGTGGTACGTCCCGAATGGCACGAATGGCACTTACTTTAGGTGTCTCCCCGGACTTGTTCCGGGGTCCAATTTCCACGGAATGCCCATTTGAACAAAATTGGGCCCCGGAACAAGTCCGGGGAGACAGTTTTTGTATGCCCACGACAGCGCGAGCATCTAGCGCTATCCATGCAGGAAATCCTTAAGTAAGTGCCATTCTGGTACGTCCCCTATTGTTCTCGTGACAACGCAATCCAGCGCGGCGACAGATTCATGTCAACAAGCAACTTCATGCGTTGGCCAGCTTGACCTCGCGTTCTTCTGCACGCCACGCGGCGTATCGAATTGCTTGCAGGATGTCTTCACGTTCCAGATAAGGAAAGTCGGCCAGAACTTCTTCGACGCTGTGACCGGTGCCGATTTGACTCACCACCATGCCAACCGTCACTCGCATCCCGCGTATGCAAGCCTTGCCGCCCATGACATCGGGCTGCTGGGTGATGCGATCTAGTTGCACCATAACCATCTCCTTCTCGATACTCATCACAATGGGTGTGGCATGAGAATAACATTTCCGGAACGATTGAAAAGGGGAATCAACGGCGCGAGCGAGTTGGGGAACGAGGGCTGATTCTGGTATTGCTGGGAATTCGACCTTCGCCGGATTGATTCAGAGTTCTTTTGAAAAATAACCGTGGTACGTCCACTATTATTCGCGTCCCCTATTATTCGAAAAATTCGCGCCCGGCCCGAATGGCACTTACTTAACGGTTTCGGATGTCCGGTGAAGGGATTTTGTGCGTCAAAGGGCACCCAAAACGGTGTCTCCCCGGCGCAGGCCGGGGTCCAATTTGAATTTCGCGACAACATGCAAGAATCTTGGGCCCCGGCCTGCGCCGGGGAGACATCTTAAGTAAGTGCCATTCGAGCCTGGAACCTTTAATTCAGCCACATTCAACCCAGCAACCGCTTTGCCAATAACGTCGGCATATCGCGTCTGCCATCGGCAACGAGCATAACGGTCACGTGCCTGCCCGCCACTTGATAGATCAACCGATACGGCTTAAAAAATATTTGGCGAAATTCGCGATTGCCAAATGCCTCCAGCTCTTTCGGATAGTTGCCCTTGTCGGGAAGCGTCGTTAGCGAACCTGCCGCGTCAAGTATTTTGTCGATGACATAGTGGGCGCGCTCCAGCGAATCTTGTTCCGCAATGTAGTCCGCGATGGCTTCAAGGTCACGCTCCGCATCAGCGGACCACCGGACGACATGGTTCATTCGGCAACTTTTTTGCCTGTCGTGGTTTTACTTTTAAGTCTGGCCTTGATGCGTTTTTTGACATCGGCATGCGACGAGACCTTGCCATCGTCGATTTGCTGCTTGCCCAGTGCCAGAATTTTCAGCAAGGCCATGGTTTCCTGTGTTGCTTCGTACGTGGCAAGGTCTTGCATCACCGCCTTGGCCTCGCCGTTTTGCGTAATGATGAGCGGCTGACGGTTTTCCTGGAGCTTGTCCAGTACTTCGGCGGCATTCGCTTTCAAGTAGCTGATAGGTTTGATCTGGGTTGAGTAACGCATCTGGCCGCCCGCAAAAAATAGGTGTGGACTGAATATAGTCCTTTATCGGTCTTCTGGCAATCGTACTCGCGGATCAGGAAGTCAAGTACTGGTGCGGCACTCCGGGACTTTTTAACCTGAAAGGCCCACGGAATCTAGTGTTTTGTTTGTTTTCGCTGCCAAATTCGAGCCTGGCCCCCATGGCACTACCTTAAGCGCTTTGGATTTCATTCTTGACCGCAATCTGGTTCTGGGCGCCAATCTCAAATTTGTCGCCCCGGCGAAGGCCGGGGTCCAATTTTATTTGGGAAGCCATGCATCAAAAATTGGGCCCCGGCCTTCACCGGGGAGACAGAAAATACTATCGGTGCAACGCATCGGTTTGAGGTTGAACTGCTTAAGGTAGTGCCATTGGAGCCTGGCCCGTTGGATTGTTTGATTCAGAGTTCTTTTGAAAAACAACCGTGGTACGTCCCCTATTATTCTGCGTCCCCTATTATTCTGGACTCGCGCTACCCCATTTCGTACTGATGTGTCTGAACAAAGCTTTGGGCTTTGTTTGCGTGGCTATCTAGAAATTTGGGTCTTCAGGAAAGCGAGTGGGTAATTTTGAGTCATTTTAGAGCGCCGGGAGCATGCAGGTGAGTATTTTTAGCCGCAAGTATTCTTCGTCACGCAGTCCATACGCGCGCCGCTGGATGACGCGAATCTTGTTGTTC
>JANPBQ010000069.1:0-5231 GCA_031430555.1 Betaproteobacteria bacterium | reverse complement strand
TTAATGGGCGACATTTTGACGATCATCAAGGTTCGCGCAAACGAAAGGAATATTGTTGGCGCGCAGGTGCCAACCAATTTTCGTGTAGGACGAGGCTGAGCAACACTTATGATGAATGTGGAACAACTGATTTCAATTCAGTGCGCATTGAACGAGCGCGAGCGCCAGTTGTGCGGCCAGCTTCGATCCGCAATCTTCGAGACTTTCGGCAGCGACCTGCCGGGCTTGGCGTCCAACGAATCCTTACCGCTTCATGGCTCGAAGAGTCTGTTCGACTGTGACAACAACGCGTTCATGCGCAGAAACATCAATGAACTGATGGCGATCGAGGCGGCTCGCGAGGCGATCAATCAAGGGCACTATGGGGAATGTGAAAAGTGCCACCGCGAGATAGAATTCTCGCGCCTGTTGGCGTTACCCTCGGCCACGTGCTGCCGGGAATGCCAAAAACACATCAATCGTCCCGCACCAACCCTATCGCACGCGCACGCATAACAAAGGTGTAACGTGCGCGCCCTGTGCGGGCGAGTTGCGGCGAGTTACGCGCCGGGTTTTCTGCCAGGACTTTTCGGCGGAATATAACCGGCCACCCGGCACAGCATTCCCTCGATCTTCTTCCCGTCATTGAAGCGTGTGACGCTGCAACGGGAAATCTCGCCTTGGGCAGAAAGGTCAGACAACATCCCACGTACCTTGCTCAAAGGAATACCGGTCGCCGCTGCAATTTCAGAGTCAAAACGCTGTCCATTTTTTTTAAGATATTGCATGATTTCTTGCATGGCAAGGACTCCGGAAATGGGCGCGACGGCACACCGCCTCGCATTGACACTGAGAGCCTGAAGCAGCCCGAAATGTCGTCACAAAAAAATGGGGTTCGCAGAATGGCAGCAGGCTATGGAAGTGACCAATTTCAATCTCACCTTTCAAGGGATTTAACGATTACAAATCACTTGGGACACGGCGACATCGACCTGAAAAGCCATTAACTGCTTAATAATCAATATTCTAACACGGAATGAAGACAACCGCTATGGGCGACCGCGCGCCGGACGCTTGCACAGACAGGCCTTTCGCGTCATCTCCAACCGTGGCACACCACTTTTGCGCGAGCCAGGTATTCATCTTCGCTATTGTTTGAGAGGCCTCCACCGAAACAAGCGTGGCCTGTCCCGGATTGTTCAATCCGGAAAGGGAGCTTAGCTGGCTTCAATGTCGAGAAGTTGATTCAGCCATGCGCGCGATAACGGCTTCGGCAATACAAACTGTGCTTCTCCGCCGCATGCGCCAATGTGCTGCCAAACTTGTTGCGACACAAATTCCATGTGATGGTTTGCGTCGTGTGCAACGGCTGTGCCGGGAGAAAATTTTCCAGCTCCAAACATTGCGACTGACGCAAGCCTCTGATCTCCAAAGCTGAAGTTTCGCCCCATGAAGTCCTCTGACTCATGCAACTCCTTACACAATGATTGATAGTCGCCGCGCGCAGCGCGTCGAATCACGTGTTCGTGCTGCGTCGTATAGCGAATACGCGCGGGCACATTCACGACCTTCGCTGGTGGGGTGTGATGGATCTCGATAATTCCATGATCACCAAAAGCCAAGTCGCGCGTTCCTGCCAGCAAGCGAGCGACATCTGACCAAATATCGAATTCAACCCGACGGAAGCGCAGCACCTCGCCTTTTGTCCGTTTTCCCAGCTGTGCGGGAATGCTCGTCCCGGAGAGAACGATGTTGCGAAATCTGCCCATGCCGTTTATTGCGGCAAGCGCATCTCTTGCAACTGATCGCAGACGCTCGGCCTTGTCGTTGCCAACAAAAGCAAAGTTCATCACCAGATCGGTCCTCCCGGGAGTAAGCCTCATCGCCTCCAGAGTCGTGCCAATGGCCTCCTCGAGTAACGCCGGCTCTTCGAGTTCATCTCGCGCCAAACGGAGACACACCCCATTCCGGTCGGCAGCCGCAATGTCGCGAACAGCTTCTACATACGCAATCCCGCGATCCATGATCGTACCGGTGACCGGAACACATGACGTGCCGGCCCGCTGAAATCTTTGTGCCAAATACTTGACCGGTTCCAGCCCTGAGCCCGTGACTAGCTCCGGGGAGAAGTCATGAACATCAAAATAAATTCTGCCGCCGAGTTTGGCGCATTGGGCAATTCCTTCTGCCCGTTTGTCGAGTTCGCGATCAACTGTCTCGCCCTCTTTGTTGGTCGGCCGCGGCAAGTCGAATAAGAAGGCACTACGCGAGTGCGCGTCAGGCGACAAATTCTGCACCGCGGTGAATGCGCCCCCACGAGCTGCCAGATTAGCCATGTAGCAAAATGAGCCAGGCATCATCTACCTCCAATTCACTTCCGGAAAGTGTTTGCGAACTTGTTTTTGACCTACAAGTCCGCTGAAATTCCCATAACCCGTACGTTCTTTTCTCAGGCGACCCGCGACCACTGCAGGATGAATCTGAAGCTTTTCAGCAAGTGCGCGAATCGTTGCGACAGATGGTTTTAAGTAGGCTTCACTACGTTTCCACGATACGCGGGGAATAAACGCATCGCGCGCGATCCGATTAGCCTCAGCTTCTTTCGCATCGTCTTCAGTGCCATCTTCGATGCTCTCATCCGTAATCACAAAATCTTTTTCCGGCAGATGTTTCCACGCGTGCACGAGTTCGTGCATAAGCGTGAACCAAAAATTGTCGATGCGATCCTGACGAAGTGTCATTCCGACGACCGGCGCCCCATCGGAATCAAGCATGGCCGCGCCATCGAGCTTGGTGTGCGGCAGGACTGGCAATAGCACGAGGGCAATGCCTTTTTCGGCGAGGAACTCTTGCGCCAAGCGTGGCCCGCGCTCCGACCAACTCAATCGTGCGATATACGCAAGGAAGTCTTCATTCAATGTGCCTTCGCGCCAAGCACCACGTTGCTTGCGAGACGTGAGTGCAAGTTCGCGAACCCTGCCAACCCAAAGTCGCAAATTGGTTTTGTCGGTTTCGGGAGTGGCACCATAGGTGATGGTCCGCTTCAAATACAGCGGGCCGCGTTGCGGCTTCAGGTAACGCTGAACCACATCGCGCGCCGTTAACCGGGAAATATCTTCATTCAAAAAGAAGCCCGCCTTGACGAGCGCCGGCATCTGAATGGCTCCTTCATCATCGTCCGAATTCTCGTTGCCTTCGATACGATAAGGCGCGGCAGGCTCGCGCACCAGCAACTCCGCCGGAATATGCAAGGTTTCGCTGAGTGAGCGAACCATGCCAAGCGTAAGCGCGCGTTTACCGGAGAGAACCTCAGATACGCGATTCTTACCGCCTAAAATTGTTGCCAAGTCTTTTTGGCGAAGACCTTGCTCCTCCATTCGAAAGCGAATTGCGTCCAATGGGTCAGGGCGCGCGAAAGTAAATTTCTGCTTTTCATAATCTTCCACCAGCTTGGCCAGCAATTCCAGCCGGTCACCTTCCGGCGACCCCATCGAAGGATCATCCGCAGCCAGCCGCTCAATCTCGGCGACCGCATCGCGGTGCTGTTGCTCAGTCTTGATAATGCGCGGGTTCATGAGGGGCATGACTATGTTCAATTCATTCTCTTGGTGTATTCAGCATGTGTGCCAGCCCAACGAACGATCACAACATGGGTGTTGTAAGCAACCTTTACTTCCATTCGGTAGTGGTTTCCCTTGACGTTGAAAATCACCACGTTCTCGCCGAGAAAACTCGCTGATGAATAGGTGTTCTTGATGTCCTGCGGCGTGCGCCATTTCGCCTGCTCCGTATCGGCAATCCAGTTTTCAATCCACGAACGAGCGTCAGCGTGCGCGCCCACAAAATCATGTAGCTGTTGGCGCCCGACGATTAGCATGCGTGTTCTTGAATGGATTCATCCGAGAAGTATAGCACCGTGGTTCCCTTAATGGGAACTATAGAATTATTTATCTTTCATGGAACTTCGCAGCGAATTCAAATCCTAGCACTGGCGCGGCTTCTGGCGCGATTTCAGCCTGCGATGCGCGCCAATGCTAGGGTTTTGCACACAGGCAAAACAGCTCGGCGGTGGCAACCTTTTGGGGCAAGGGCTCCAGAGAGGCCGGTTATGAGGAGATTCAACTAGTGACTTACGGCAACAACGGCAAACCAAGCTCTTTCAAAAACTCATTGTGCTTATCTGTCGCCGCCTGAATCTCTTTCTCGATCTCCATCAGCATTGCGTGGTTGGCCGCGAGGTCGATCTCTTCAGCAGCCGTCGCCGTACTGATGTAGCGGGAGATGTTCAGGTTGAAATCGTTCTTCTCGATCTCAGCCATGTCCACGCGGCGCGAGTAGCGCGGCTCCTCTTTGCGAAATTGGTAGGTGTCGATAATCTTGTGGATGTGTTCGGGCTTGAGCTGATTCTGGCGCTTGCCCTTTTCGAAATGCTCGGCCGCATTGATGAAAAGCACATCATCCGGCTTCTTGCACTTTTTGAGAACGAGAATGCACACGGGAATGCCGGTGGAATAAAACAGATTCGCAGGCAGTCCGATCACGGTGTCGATATGGCCGTCTTTCAGCAGCTTAGTGCGGATACGTTCCTCGGCACCACCACGGAAAAGCACGCCATGCGGCAGGATGATGGCCATCACGCCTTCATCTTTCAGGAAGTGGAAGCCATGCAACAGAAAGGCAAAATCCGCAGCGGACTTCGGCGCGAGGCCGTGGCTTTTGAAACGCACGTCGTCAGCCAAAGCGTCGGTGGGCTCCCAGCGGTAGCTGAAAGGCGGGTTGGCGACGATGGCATCAAAGCTCGGCTTCTTGGCCGGGTTCTGCTCGCGCATCATGTCCCACTCGTTCAGCAACGTGTCGCCGTGGAAGATGTCGAACTCCGTGTCCTTTACGCCGTGCAGCAGCATGTTCATGCGGGCGAGGTTGTAGGTGGTGATGTTCTTCTCTTGCCCATAAATCTTGCCGATCGTGCCGCCTGCCTTGTTTACTTTCTTGCGGACATTGAGCAGCAAGGAGCCGGAGCCGCAGGCAAAGTCCATCACACTCTCCAGCCGCTTCTTGGTCCCCGTCTTCGGTTCCTGACTGTCCAGCGTGACGATGGCGGAGAGGATGTCGGAAATCTGCTGCGGGGTGTAAAACTCGCCCGCCTTCTTGCCGGACCCGGCGGCAAACTGGCCGATCAGGTATTCATAGGCATCGCCCAGCGCGTCGATGTCCATGGAGAACTCCGCCAGCCCTTCGGCGATCTTCTGGAT
>JANPBQ010000068.1:0-29049 GCA_031430555.1 Betaproteobacteria bacterium | reverse complement strand
CTCATGTTGCCGCCGGAAGCGACTTCCGCGGATCGCGATGAAGTCCGCAAAAATCTCGGCCTTGATGCACCGTTCCATGTGCAGTTTGCGAAGTTCATCGGCAATGCCGTGCAAGGTAATTTCGGCATCTCGTTACGCTTGGGTCGCCCCGTCTCGCAATTGCTGATCGAGCGCCTGCCCGCCACACTGGAGCTTGCGATGACGGCGGCGTTGATTGGCCTCTTCGTCGGTATTCCGATCGGTGTCTACACTGCGCTAAAGCGCAATAGCGTGATCGCGAAAACGCTGTTGACTTCATCGCTGATCGGCGTGTCGCTGCCGAATTTTCTGATTGGTATTTTTCTTATTTTGATTTTTGCGGTGTGGCTGGGATGGCTGCCGTCGTTCGGCCGCGGCGAGGTGACCAAGATCGGCCTCTGGACCACCGGGCTGCTCACCACTACCGGCTTGAAGGCGTTGATCCTGCCGGCGGTGACGCTGGGGATGTTTCCGGTGACGCTCATCATGCGTCTGGTGCGTGCCGAGATGCTGGAAGTCTTGCGCACCGATTACATCAAGTTCGCGCGCGCGCGCGGCCTCACCAACAACGCCGTGCATTTCGGCCACGCATTGAAAAATACGCTGGTGCCGGTGATCACCATCACCGGGCTGCAACTCGGCGGCTTGATCGCCTTTGCGATCATCACCGAAACCGTGTTCCAGTGGCCGGGGATGGGTCTCTTGTTCATTCAGGCCGTGCAATTCGCCGATATTCCCGTGATGGCCGCGTACCTTTGCCTGATCGGTCTTATTTTTGTGGTCATCAATCTAATGGTCGATATGCTCTATTACACCGTGGATCCGCGCCTTCGAATCAGCCGCGCCTCGGCGGGGGGGCATTGACATGAGCGATATCTTTGGAAAATTGGGTCTTTGCCACGGAAACCGCTGCATCGGTTTCCGGTTCGTCAGGCGCGTACCACGGGACGCGAAACCCCGACTTACCCTGCGTGGGGACGACGGAGGAAATCATGAATGATTCCCTCCGTCGTTTCTTCGATGGCGACATCTGGTACAGCTTCAAGCAAAACAAGCTGGTGATGATCGCGGCGGTGGCGGCATTGCTGTGCATCTGCGCGTCTGCATTCGCGCCCTTCGTGGCGCCGCACAATCCGTTCGACCTTAAGACGCTCAATCTACTTGACGCGTTCACACCGCCCTCGTGGACGCCGGCGGGCAAATCGGCTTTCCTGCTAGGCACCGACGATCAGGGCCGCGATGTACTCTCGACCATCATGTATGGCTCGCGCGTGTCGTTGCTGGTCGGCCTTTGCGCGGTGATGCTGTCGATGTTTATCGGCGTTTCGTTGGGCTTGATCTCGGGTTACATCGGCGGTTCGCTCGATGCATTCATCATGCGCGTGGCCGATATCCAATTGTCTTTTCCGGCGATCCTGATTGCGCTGTTGATCGACGGTGTCGCGCGCGTGGCACTGCCAAAGGGCATGCACGATCAATTGGCGGTGTATGTGCTTATCTTCGCCATCGCCGCCTCCGGCTGGGTGCAATACGCGCGCACCGTGCGCGGCTCGACCTTGGTCGAGCGCAACAAGGAATACGTGCAAGCCGCGCGGGTCATTGGCAGGAAACCGCTGGCCATCATGTTCACGCATGTGTTGCCCAACGTCACCGGCCCGGTGCTGGTGCTGGGCACCTTGCACATCGGCACCGCAATCATCACTGAGGCAACGCTTTCATTCCTCGGTGTCGGCGTTCCACCCACGCAGCCTTCACTCGGCACTCTGATTCGCATCGGCAACGATTTTCTGTTTTCCGGCGAATGGTGGATTACGGTTTTCCCGGGCGGCGCGTTGGTGATATTGGTACTTTCGATCAACGTGATCGGCGATTGGCTGCGCGATGCGCTCAATCCGAAGCTGAGGTAGGCAGCATGAAGACAACATCCAAATTTCCTGGATATGCGGCGGCAGCGTTGGCATGTGCATGCGCCAATGCCAACGCGGTCAGCGGTGTCGACGGCCCGTGGAGTATTCTCGTCGGTGGTACGGTTCCTTCGCAGACGACCGATGGCTATTACATGCCGATATTGGTTTCTTCTCTGGACGGTACAACGCCGGTCGGTTTTTCGACGAAAACATCGCCTGGCAAGAAGCAACTCTTGTTGGACACGCCGCGTGCGGCGAATGACCGTGCACCCAGCCACAAACGTATGGAATTAGACATGGCACCATGTGTGCGATATTTTGTTGCGGGTAAGAAGTTCGCGCCCGCATCTTTGCGTTGGGTGCCTGAAGTCTACCGAACCGAGGCGATAGGCGAATGTGTTGCAGAGTTCAAGGTGGAAGTGAAATTGCCTGCAACGATTCACGCTGTTGAAAAAATACCGGGGAAGTAGCCGTGTCGATCAACCCCACCCCGCTCCTGCAAGTCAAAAACCTGCGCATCGAATTCCCGACGCGGCGCGGCACGCTGGTGGCGGTCGATGACATCAGCTTTGATATTGCGCCCGGCGAAGTGCTCGGCGTGGTCGGCGAATCAGGCGCCGGAAAATCGTTGACGGGTGCCGCGGTGATCGGTTTGCTTGAGCCGCCCGGGCGCATCGCTTCCGGCGAAATTCTGTTTAACGGCCGGCGCATCGACAACCTTCCCTTCGAGGAAATGCGCAAGATTCGCGGCCGCGAAATCGGCGCGATTTTTCAGGATCCGCTCACCTCGCTCAATCCGCTTTACACCATCGGGCGACAAATCACCGAGACCATTCTCACCCACCTCGATGTGAGTGAAAAAGAAGCGCGCGATCGTGCAATTGCGCTGCTTCAAGAAGTGGGCATCCCCGCCGCCGAAAAACGCATCGACGCGTATCCGCACCAGTTCTCCGGCGGCATGCGCCAGCGCGTGGTGATTTCGTTGGCGCTCGCCGCGCAACCCAAACTCATCATCGCGGATGAACCCACCACCGCGCTCGACGTATCGATTCAGGCGCAGATCATCACGTTGCTGAAAAAACTTGGGCGCGAACATGGCACGGCGGTGATGCTGGTCACGCACGATATGGGCGTAATCGCAGAAACCGCCGACCGCGTGGCGGTGATGTACGCTGGTCGCATCGCCGAGATTGGCCCGGTGGCCGAAGTGATTCATCATCCGCAGCACCCGTACACGATCGGATTGATGGGTGCCATTCCGAACGTGGGCGACAACAACAAACGCCTCGCGCAGATTGACGGCTCGATGCCGCGATTGACGGCAATTCCGTCCGGCTGCGCGTTCAATCCGCGCTGCAACCGCAAGAAAGACATTGCCGGCAATCGCTGCGAAACCGAGCGCCCGGGATTGTTGCCCGCTGGCAAAACGCACGCCGCCTGTTGGCTGCACGCGACCGATGCCGTGAAAAAAAGTGCCGCCATGAAGGAGCGCGCATGAGCGTGAATCCGGAAAAAATTCTCCTCGACGTTCGCGATATTGCGATGTCGTTCGATGTTTCCAAACCATGGTTGAATCGCGTCATCGAAGGCCAGCCCAAGCAGATTCTCCATGCCGTCGATGGCGTGTCATTCACCATCGATCGCGGTGAAACACTCGCGCTGGTCGGTGAATCCGGCTGCGGCAAATCGACCGTTGCGCGCGTGATCTGCGGCCTGTACGAGCCCTCGCGCGGCTCGATCGTTTTCGAGGGCGCCGACATGGCCATCCCGGAGAACCGCGAACAATACCGCAAGCGTTTCCAGATGATTTTTCAGGATCCCTATGCGAGCCTGAATCCGCGCTGGCGCGTCGGCAAGATCATCGCCGAGCCGATCCTCTCACACAATCTCATCAGCGATCCCGCGCAACTCAAAAAACGCGTCGATGAATTGCTGACGCAAGTCGGCCTCTCGCCGCTCGACGCGGAGAAATTTCCGCACGAATTTTCCGGCGGCCAGCGTCAGCGCATCTCGATTGCGCGTGCGCTGTCATCGAATCCAGAGTTCCTGATCTGTGATGAACCGACTTCCGCGCTGGATGTTTCCGTGCAAGCGCAAATTCTGAACCTGATGAAAGATTTGCAACGTGAATTCGGCCTCACCTACCTTTTCATCTCGCACAACCTTGCCGTCGTCTCGCATATCTCCGACCGCGTCGGTGTGATGTATCTGGGCCGCGTCGTGGAGATCGCCGACACAAAAAAAATCTTCCAGCGACCACTGCACCCGTACACGCAGATGCTGCAATCGGCCATCCCCGATCTGAAAATGACCGGCAAGCAACGCACCCCCGTCGCCGGTGAAGTACCCAACCCCCTCAACCCGCCGCCCGGTTGCACCTTCCATCCGCGCTGCCCTTACGCATACGAGCGCTGCAAAACCGAGCGGCCGGAATTGCTCAACGCACCCGATGGCGGGCAGGTTGCGTGCCACGCGGTTCAGGACAAGCGCATTCCGATTCGTCTCGCGGCGTAGGCGGTATCCGCTAAGCAGCGAAACTCCAACGCATCGCTCACAAACACAACAATACGTCACGAAAGGCGCTCGGCTATTGGACTCCGTTTGAGGTAGCATTTGTCTGCCAACCGCCGGTCGGTATTTGATGTTTAGACCGCGTGTTGCCTCGGAACGCAGCGTAGATATTGGCGTCTTCGTTTCACGGCGATGGCCCTCGCACCAAAAAAAACGCCGCGACAGCGCGCGGCGATTTCTTTCATCTTTTCAGTGACTACTCAATAGCGAGAATTTTCATCGCCTTGGCGAGCGTATCGACAGAATCCTGATGCTTGCCGGATTTGTGCATTGCTTCGCCGTCGGCGCGGAGTTTTTTCACTTCGGTCATTTGCGCTACGGTCAATTTCGGATTCTTCGCGAGCGCCGCGTCGATTTTTTTCATGTCCTGTGGGCAGTGAAATGCGATGGCGGTGGTGCTGGCGAATAGTAGTGCGAGAAACAGCGATTTTGCGAATTTCATGGGGTCTCCGATGAGTGTTGGAAATGAGCGCGTACGCGTCGACGCGACGCCGCCATCATAGACCTTTCAATCGGAAAATGCAGGCCGTCGCGTCGTGCGCGGCATTGGGCCGCGCGATGACAATTCGATCGCGCCTCAGAAGTACTTCCGAGCATGATTCCATCCACCACTCGGCGGGCGGATGAGCACTGCACAACATCGATTCAATCGTTGCATGCCAATCAACAGGCACAATGTCGTTTCAACCTGAACGATTGTCCCCATGACCCCCACGAACCGCAACATCGCACTCCTGTCGACCTGCCAGGCATTGCTGTTCACCAACAACGTCACGCTGATCGCGATCAATGGTCTGGCCGGCTATGTGCTGGCGCCATCGAAGGTGATGGCGACGCTGCCTGTGAGCGCGCAGATCATCGGTTCGGCGCTTGCAACAGTGCCGGCGTCGCTGTTGATGCAAAGAATCGGCCGGCGCGCGGGCTTTCAGATCGGCTCATTGTGCGGCGTGGTGGGTGCCATGCTCGCCACACTGGCGATGTGGGTGGGCAGTTTCCCCTTGCTGTGTTTTGGTACTTTCGTGCTGGGCATTTACGGCGCATTCGGCCAGTACTATCGATTCGCCGCCGCCGATAGCGCCGCGCCGGAATTTCGTGCGAAGGCGATATCGCTAGTGGTGGCGGGCGGACTTGCCGGCGGCCTGATCGGCCCCGCTCTTTCCACGTACACGCGCGGCGCGGCATCGCCTGAGTTCATCGCGTCTTACGCATCGCTGATCGTATTCTCGCTGTTGACGATGTTGGTGGTTTCGCAATTGGCGATTCCCAACGCGGCACCTGATCATGCCGCCGCGGCACCGCGACCGATGAAGGAAATTGCCGCGCAACCCATGTTCATCGTCGCAGTGACGACGAGTGCGATCGGCTACGGCGTCATGAGCCTGTTGATGACCGCGACGCCCCTCGCAATGGGGTTTTGCGGGCATCCCTATGGTGCTGCGGCCGGCGTGATTTCGGCGCACGTCATCGCCATGTTTGCGCCGGCTTTTTTCACCGGCGCATTGATTGCGCGATTCGGCGTTTTCACGATCATCGCCGCCGGCATCGTCATCGAGGGCGGATGTGTGGCGATCGCGCTATCCGGCATCGATGTAGCGCATTTCTGGTGGGCGCTGGTGCTGCTCGGGCTCGGCTGGAATTTCATGTTCGTCGGCGGTTCGGCGCTGCTCACTGAGACCTATCGCCCGAACGAAAAGGCCAAGGCGCAAGGTGCGCACGATTTCCTCGTCTTTTGCGTGACCGCAATGTCGTCGTTCGCCTCGGGCGTGCTGGTCAACACCGCCGGCTGGACGACCTTGCAATGGACGGCGACACCGTTTCTCGTGATATGCGCGGTGGCACTGGCCGTCGGCTGGAACAAATGTGGGGGTGGCGCGCAACAGGGCGCGATGCGTTGACGATGCTAGTTTTCGCGGCCCCTGAGCTTGCGCTAGCTTCCTGCCTTGATCCCGGCGGATTTCACCACTTTTCCATAACGCGCCAAGTCGCGTTTGATTTCATCTGAAAATTTGGCGGCGGATCCCGGGGTGGCGGCGATGCCGAGTGTTTCCAGGCGCGCGCGTATGTCGGGATCATTCAACACGGCGTTGAGTTCGGCATTCAATTTATCGATAATCGGTTTCGGCGTTTTCGCGGGAGCCATGATGCCGACCCATGAGTTGATTTCGAAATCGGCGACGCCACTCTCGACAAAGGTCGGCACATCGGGCAATGACGACGATCTCTGCGCGCTCGATACCGCGATCGCGGTGAGCTTGCCGGCCTTCACGTGCTGCAATGCGCCCGCAACCGCCGTATAGACGAGCGGAACATTGCCCCCCAGCACGTCGATCAGCGCTTGCCCGCCGCCTTTGTAGGGAATATGCACCAGGTTCGCGCCGGTTTGCTGCTTCAGCAATTCGCCCGCGATATGCGGCGTGCCGCCAGTGCCGGACGTGCCATACGACAATCCCGTTGCGAGCGACTTTGAAAGCGCGATCACTTCGCGCAGCGTGCGCGCCGGCACCATCGGGTTCGCCACCAGAATCAATGTTGCGTCGCCGATCTTGCCGACAGCCGCTAAATCCTTTTCGGTATCGAAAGGAATTTTGTCGAACACATGCGGATTGATGACCATTGTGCCGTCGAAGGCGAGCAGCAAGGTGTAGCCGTCGGCATCCGCCGTGGCGGCCTGCTGCGTGCCGATGTTGCCTGACGCGCCGGGCTTGTTCTCGACAATCACTTGCTGACCAAGGCGCTTAGATAGTTGCTCGGCGATCAAGCGGCCACTCGTGTCGGTGACGCCGCCGGGGCTGAAAGGCACCACCAATTTGATTGGCTTGTTGGGATAGGTTGGCGGCGATTGCGCGAGCGCTGCAGGAAGTGTTGCCGCGAGCGACAGCATGGCGATAGCGGCGCGCGACACAACGCGTCGGCCCAGCTTCATGGCACGATGCAATGCTGAAAGTTTGAAATCCGAATCTGCTTGCCTGGTCATTGCCGCGTCCTTTGTCGAGTGATTCACGATTGCTGAAAATTCATGTCAACTATTTTACGCATTGCGTCATACGGATCGCGTGACGCAGCAATCAATGCGCGTTGTCCGGTAAGTTGCGCCATGCAAGTTTTTCTTGTCGTTCTCTTCGTTGGGCTTGCCGGTGCAGTGTGCGCTGACAAGGTTGAAGGCGTTCGACGAGAGGTCGGCCGCGCGCTACTTTGCCGCCGGACGCGGATCTTGCAATGTCGCCGCCGGCGTCAGCGCGCCATCCTTGCAGACATGGCAGCAGCGCGGGCAGGGCCGTACCCCGCGTTCGCCAACGCCGTAAATAATGCGCGTGGTCACCCTTTCCCGCCGCTCGCCGTTCGGCCCGACAAGATCGCCCGAGGCCGATTGCGTCACCATCCACGCTCCCCAACATATTTGTTCGCCTTCCTCGCAGGTGATCTTGACCTGTTGGACTTCAGTGCCGGGTCGCATCGAATAGGCCTTGGACTTTGACGGCCACTGTTGCAATGATTCGCCGCGCGAAAACAGTTTCATGTTCATCGCGCGTTCGGTGTCGTTGACCAACTGAAATGTCATCTCGGCCGCATTTGACGGCACGCCGACCACGCTTGTACAAACGACGGCGAGGCAAATGGCAATTCGTACAAATCGATTCATGGTTTTCTTCAAAGGAATGACGATGAGGAGGCCATGTTACTTCAATCGTGCATCGCCGTTGTTCGGCATTGTTTGGCGCATTGACTTATTGAGAATTGCATAACTATGTGACGACGACTCCAAGAGGTTCGTCGTTCCCGCGTACGGTGAAAGCATGCTTTCACCCCAGCGTCGTTCGCTGCAACGTCACTGGATCCCCGCCTTCGCGGGGACGACGGAATTTGTCTTGAAGTTGCGCAATCCTCAATAGTGGGGCAGATGAATTGCCCCGAAAAATGTCGCAACGACCTGTTGTGGCAACCTGACCGGACATAGAATGCGCGCATGTCCATTCATGTCATTTCCAAGTCGTCGTCGGACGAATCGTTTCGCGACCGTCTGAGAGGCGAACTCGCGGCGCGGTGCGCGCGCAATGCACGCTACTCGTTGCGCGCGTTCGCGAACTTTCTCGGTACCGATCACGCGAGCCTATCGCAAATGTTGCGCGGCAAGCGCGCGATTACCGCGTCCACCGTGCGGCGCCTGGGCGCACGCATCGGACTCGACGCCGTTGAAATCGGTGCCTACCTTGCGCGCCTTGAATACGGCGATGCGGCGACGAGCGAAATTTCCGCGACCCGGCTTGCCGACGATGCCGCCGTCGTCATCGGCAAGTGGCACGCCTTCGCGATTCTGGAATTGATGCGGCTTGCGGAATTTCGGCCCGATGTGCGCTGGATCGCGCGCGTACTCGGCGTGGACCCGAACGAAATCAATATCTCGTTGCAGCACCTGATCCGGCTCGGTTTTCTGCGGATGGCGGCGCGCGACCGCTGGGAAGATCTCACCGGCGGCGGCGTGATGCGCGAGGAAGAGTTCACCCTGTTGGCCATTGAGCGGATTGCCAAACGTTCGCGCGAATTGATGTCGGCCTCGCTGCGCAACGCACCGGACGCAGCGCGATTGCATGGCACCGTAACGCTTTCGCTGAATGAAGCCGAACTAGGCCGCCTGCTGGCCGCCACCGAGACGTTTCTTGCCGAGGCGCGTACACGTGCGCAAGCGCAAGGCATCAATGGTGATCGCCTGTATCAGCTTGAAGTGCACTGCATGCCCCTTTCCAACCCGCAGGAAATGAAAGGAAACAAAAAATGAACAACCCCGTCATGCGCTGGCAAATCGTCAGCCCGACTCCGCAAAAAACCAGCGAGTTCTATTGCAAGCTGTTTGGCTGGGAGTCAACCCGCGACAATCTTCTCAACTACGAAATGCTCGATACCGGCAGTGAACGCGGCATCCATGGCGGTGTCTGGCCCGCGCCGCCGGAGGCGACCAGCTTCGTGCAGCTCTACATTGAGGTCGAGAATTGCGAAGCCAGCGTGAAACAGGCGGCCGCATTGGGTGCCGGCGTTTTGATGCCGCCGCAGGCATTGCCGGATGGCGATGTGATGGCGGTGTTGCGCGACCCGTGCGGCATGACGTTTGGCATCATGCAAACATCAGGAGGATAGAAAGCAGCGCGATGGGGTTCCACAATCACCGATGCCGGCGCTGCGCGATCATCGGCGCTAAAGTGTGCCGAGAAACGCAACCAGATCGGCGATTTCCGATTCATCGAGCGGAAGCGGAATCAATTCCGAACCGTTGCGGTGGCCGCGAACGCCATTGACGGTTGGTGTCGCCGGAACGGAATCCGGTGCGGTCACATAATGGCGCGCCACCTCTGTGAGTGTCGAGAACTGTCCCGCGTGCATGTAGGGTGCGCGACTGCCTACACCGCGCAGGCTGGGCGTTTTGAACGCACGGCGCAGCGCGGGATCGTGGACGACGATAAATCGCAACTCGCGGCAGTCGGCGGGCATCGCGTCGCTGAACGGGCCGAGGCAATTGAATGGGTCTTGTTGCACAGCCAACGCACCAAGTTCGCGGCCTTGATCAGGTTTGGCGGCGTCGATCGGCGGCACCCTCGTACCGTGAAAAAAGTGATCCGTGAATAGTGGGCCGTTGTGGCAGCTGACGCAGCGGCCTTTGTCGATGAAGGTGCGCAGGCCGCGAATTTCCGTGGACGTGAATGAGCTATCGGCGGGTGAATTCGGTGAAGCGCGCAACAGCGAATCAACGTAGCGATCAAAGCGGGTTTCGGTGTGGCGCAAGGTTTTTTCAAACGCGGCGATTGCTTTGCCGACGTTTGCGAACGCGCGGGAAACGTCGCGCTGGATATTTTGGTCGAGCGCTTTCCACGCTGCGATCTCGCGCGCATCGCCCAGCGGGCCGGCATCGACGGGCAGACGCGAAATATCCGGCAGCACGCCGAAGACGGACTCATACTCGCGCCGATAGTGCGCGTGCAGCACATGCACCACCCGCGTGCGATTGCCGCCGAATTCGTTTGCGTCTTCGATCGGCGCGAGCGCCTGCGACCAAAGGCTATCTTTGCGGCCATCCCAGAAAAACCACGCATTGTGCGCGACGTTGGCAAGCGGTTGAGTGCGACGCGCGGTGACGCCAAGCCCGACGCCGCGCGGCTTGCCATCCTGGAATTGTTTCGCCGGATCGTGACAAGTCGCACAGGAGATGCGCTCGTTCTTGCCGAAGCGCGATTCGAAAAAAAATCGGTTGCCGAGTTCGACGGCGGCGGGATTATTTTCAAACGCGTTTGACGCATCCCGAGGTGGTGCCGGCAATTGGCTTAACCGCATTGAAGCGAGCAAGGCGATTTCGCTCTTGCTCCAGGCAACGCCCGACGACGCGGCGTTTGCCGATGCGGCAGTGAGAAGCATCGCCAAGACCAGCGATCGAAAGGCGGAACTTCGCCGCGTGAGGGCATTGCACCCGACGCGCGACCGCATTGAGCCTGTGATCATCGGTCAGCCCCCGCCGGGGGGCACGGCGACCATGTAGTTGAATGTGGTCACGTCGGATGCCGGCACTTTCTGCACCGCGACGTAGATTTCCCACCAACCGGTCATGTTGAATTTCACGCCTTCAACCAAGTACTTTCCCGGCGAAATTTCCTGGGTCACGGCGGGCCGCGTCGGCAGGCCGTGCCCATGCTCGGGCATGCCGGCGTTCAGGTAAACGAGCGCGCCGGTGAGCGGCGCGCCGTCGGCGGTGGCGACGTTGATTTGCCAGCGATGAAATTGTTGAATGCGGATCGTCTCGGCGGGTGGGATCAGTGTCACCACAAACAGCTTGTTGGGAGATATCCGCGTGAGGGCAAGATCAATCGCCAGTTGCGTCGGCGCGGTCGCACAACCGGTTTGCAAAAGCGCAAAGGCGACGACTAAGGCGGCAGATCGTCGATGCGATCGCAGGATTCGGGCGAATGAATTTGGCAACATCACTTGACTGCCAAGGGCAAAGCGTCGCGTCAGCGAATCTTGATTTCGACGCGCCGGTTTCGCGGCTCATCGACTTCGTCCGCCGTTGTGATCAAGGGTTCGCGCTCGCCGCGGCCGACGGCGACGATGCGCGATCGCGGGACGCCGTTGGCGATTAGTGTGTCGCGGATCAACGCCGCGCGCTTCTCCGACAGCGCATCGTTGGCTTCCACGGTTCCGACGCGGTCGGTGTGGCCGGTGACGACCACCTCGGCGGCGGGTCGTCCGGCCAGTTCGCGCGGAATGTTGTCAACCACCGCCAACGACTCAACCGTCAATTCATTGCCACCCGTCAAGTAGTAAACAATGAACAATTTCGGTGCGGTTGGCGTCGCGGCGATCACATCCGCATAGCGCTTGGCAACCGTCTCCGCATCGACTTTGCCGACCACCGTATCGCGCGCAGTGACGACGGCTTCGGCATAGGGAATGGCGAGGACGGCGGTACCGGATTTGCCGCGCACTTCGATCGATGTCGGTTTCGCCCCGACGCCGGGTAACAATACGATGCGCTCGGGTGTCGCGCAAGCGGCGCAAAGCATCAACGTAGCGATGGAAACGGTATGTTTGGCATTCATCATTGCGCGGGCACCTCGACGATAAAGTCGGTGCCGCGAACGCCGATGGCGGCGTTCGGCGTCTTGATCCGCACCGACTGAGGCGATTGTTTGGCGATGAGCCCGGTGACCATGCGCAGCGTTCCCGACACCACGTTAATACCCAGCAGACCGGCCTGGGTTGTTGGATTGAATGCGAACTCATCGATCGTCAGCACGCTGCGCGGGCCGATCGATAGCAGGGTATCGTCCTTCATCGCAATGCCGACACTTCCCGATGCATCGGTGACGATGCGGTCCTTGGCTTCGACCGCGCCGCCGACGGCCAATGGAATCATCTGCGTGCCACGCTGCAATTGCGTACCGCCGCGAATCGATTTGACGATGCCGACCGGCTCGGCCGCCCATAGCGGGCCGGCCGCAGTGAAGAAGAAAATCATGATCATCGGTAGGCGGTGCATCATCGACTGTTTCCTTTGCGGGGGCGTGGAGGCGGAATGCGAATGCATGGAAAACATTTGAACAGTATCTTGCGCGCGATGCAACTCCGCATTGAAGTGCCTCAGGCGCGCCGGAACATTGGCGCAGTGCCAGCGTGGAATGATGGCTCGATCGAATGAAAATCGACAAAACACGAGGGCTGGCGGGGTGTTCGGGGCATTTGTGCCCGGAACGCCGCGTGGAAGCTAGAGTTTTGCGAAAATATGCGGGGGAAGGCCGAATGAACTGGGCGAAAAACAGTCAATCGTTGAAGCTTTCATTCATGCCGATTGGCAGAACGTCATTCCGCCAAATGTTTGGTAAACGTCGCCGGATCGATATTGGCACCGCAAACGATGAGTCCGACGCATTGCCCGTTGAGTTTTTCACGCAACGGATGCATCAGCGCCGCCAGCGCCGCCGCACCCGCCGGCTCCACCGCGAGCTTCGCCGCACGAAACAATAAACGCATGGCGTCGCGGATTTGATCGTCGCTCACCAGCACCACTTCGTCGACGTATTGGCGATTCATCGCGAACGAATACGGCTCGCAACGTGGCGCGCCGAGGGAATCGGCGATGGTGCGCACGGCGTCGATTGCTTGCGGCGAACCGGCGATGAAGCTGCGGCGCAAGGTATCTGCACCTTCTGGCTCGACCACATAGACTTTTGTCGAGGGGCTCATCAGTTTCACCGCGCAGGCCACCCCCGCCGTCAATCCGCCGCCGCCGGCCGCGACGATGACTGCGTCCAATGCCACACCCACCGCGCGTGTCTGATCGATGAATTCCATGCCGACCGACGCGGTGCCTAACGCGGTTTTCGGGCCTTCATAGGGATGCACAAACGTGCGGCCTTCGGTCGCTTCGATTTCTTTCACGCGCGCGAAGGCTTCATGCACGTTCTCCACCAGCTCGTCCTCGACATTGAGATTGCGGCATAGTTGCACACGATACGGGTTCGCGTTCTTCGGCATCACCACTTTAGCGGTGCTGCCGAGCTGGCGCGCGCAATAGCCGAGCGAGATCGCGTGATTGCCGGCCGAGACACCGGTCACACCGCGCGCGAGCGCCGCAGCATCGAGATCGAGCATCACCGACAACGCGCCGCGCGGCTTGAAGCTGCCAGTGCGCTGGAAGAGTTCTTCCTTCAACCATACGCGGGTTGCGGCACCTACCGCCGCAGCGACGGCATCATCGACCAGTTGCCGAATCGGCGTCGTGATGACGCGATCGCCGAGACGCGCGCGGTTGGCGCGTATGTCGTCGAGCGATGGGAAAGTGGCGGCTGAATCGTTCATGAGAATTAATTGGTCTGTTGTGCGCGCCGGCGGAAATTGCCTGCTTTGCGCTCGCGGGTCATTGGCGAATGGTACAGATTGCAGCGCGACATTGCCGCGAATGTGCGAAGCGCCGATGCGGCTAAGGCAAGGGCCGACTCAATCCCGCCCGTTTATTGCCCGTTCACCCACGGCCTCAGTCATAGTGTGCGTGTCAGGCGGCGCGCAGATTTCCCGACGCTCGCGCGTCGTCGCGGAAAGGCGATGTCGCCTCACCGCCGGCGAGAAACTCCTTCAACGGCGGCAAATAAGTGAGTGCGATGCTGATCCACACGGCAACACTGAAATACATCGACATCCAGAGTACTTCACTCTTCCATACATCCCATTGCCCGGAAACCACCCATCGGCTCGATGCATCACGGAATCCCTCGGCGACACTGAAATAGGTGCGTCCGCTGGCTTCGTCGGCAACCCAGCGCGACCAATACATCGGCACATCCACCAGAAACAGGTACGCCGCATAAACGGCAGCGACCGCGCATATCGCGGCGAGCATCGGTCGCGATTCGCGTTTGCAATGCGGCCAATGTGCAACAAGCCCTGCCAGCACCAGCGTCGCACCGACCCCCCAAAGTGTCTCCTCAACCACATGTCCGGCGTTTGCCGTGGTTAACACGGCATGCCACGAAAACGTTTCGGCGACGGCGATGAGCGGCACGATCGAATTGGCCACCACTTTCCCAAAACGGCTGCCACTCGCCAGCGACAACTCGCGCATCAACAATGCCCATTGCGCGGCAAAGCAGAGTTCCGCGAACGTTGCGACCGAGCGCCCGACGATGGCACTTGAAAACCAGGTATCAAACAGGCAGAAGCGCGGAACGTCGAACACCGGCAGCACCGAGCGGTAGGCGCAGCCGAAAACATAGCCTGCCGCCAGGATGATCTGCCAGCGGCGTGCGTGGTATACATCGGCGGGCAAAGTGCATCCGCGCCGGTCGAGCGCATTCGAAGCCATCGACCATGCGGTCACATTGGCGATGGCGACCGCGCAGAGGAAAATCCACCAACTGTAAACGCCTGACGACATTTGAATTCTGCTCCTGCAAACAGATTGAACGGGATGAAGTCCGCATTGCCGAAACCCAAAATGGCGATATCGCGCAAGTGCGGCAAATACGGTATACACCCTTCGAGCGGCGGCTGCCAGTGTAATATTTGCGGCCGCGTCACGGGCCGCCGATCATGAATACGGTATATACTGTTGTTGATCGGCGGCCGATGTTCGGTGCCGAAACTACCGGAGCACATGTCATATGTCCAAAGCAAACCGCAAGTCGGCAATCCCGGCCGGCACATCGGCGAATGCCGCCGGAAAATCGAAGGCTGCATCGCCCGTGACCGTCGCAAAGCCCGCTGCCAAGAAAGCATTGCCGGTACCGGCCAAGGCGACGTCAGCGCGCAAGCCCGCTGCTAACTCCGCCGTGAAGGCGCCGATGGCGATGAAATCGAAAATAGCGAAGGTGGCCGCAGTGGCCGCACCCAAGGCAAAGAAAACCAAGACCGTGCGCGACAGTTTCAACATGCCCGATTTCGATTACGCCCTTATTGGCGTGCTGAAAAAACGCGCACTTGGTGCGGCGACCGAAGTGAAAAAGAGCGAGTTGTTGCGCGCCGGACTAAAGTCGCTGGCGGCGATGAACGAAAAGGAATTCTCGGCGGCGTTGAAGGCTGTGCATATCGTCAAGACAGGCCGGCCCGGAAAAAAGAAGTAGCGCGATCCCGGCTTACGAGGTGCAAGTGGAAGACAACGCGTCTTCCAGTTGGCGCATGTGCGATGCGATACCGGCGTTGGCAACCCACTTTTCGCCGCGGCTCCATTCTCCCTGTGGAGTTGAACCTAGAAACGGCAGTTGCCGTAGGTCGGGTTGCCGAAGGCTACCCGACGGCGTCGCACCAAGTTTGAGGGATGATCAGGTAGCTTGCGGAAACCTGACCTTCAAGCTCTGTTGGTGTCGTGCGGTCACGCAATATTTAATGCTCGCAAAGTTGCTCGTCCTGGCTCCGCCCGTCAGTTCGCGAGCGCTCGCCCCTTGCGGCCACGACCCGCAAGAATGTCCGCCACGGTGACCGCGCCGGAGAGATTGATGTCGAATCGAAAGTTTCCGGGAGAAACGCGCTGACCGGACCGGGCGCGAAGGGCATTGACGTCGGTTTGATCGACGGTGCCCGAGTTTTCCGCGTCCCCCAGCAAGAATCCAAGCGATTCGGCGATCGCGATGGTGACGAGGCTGTTGGCGACACTTCCGCTGATCCTGACGCGGCTGCCATCGGGCACTGACGTGGCGGGAAGCGACACGCGCAATTCATTGTCATAAATGCTGATGTTGGTCGCCGGTGCTGCGGGGCCGGATCCGATGGTCATCATAAGATTGCTGACGCCTTGAATCACGTCGTTGAACTGGAACACGACCAGATGTCCGGAACCGGCGACGCGCGGTTCGACGGTGACGGGGCCGGATATCGCGATGTTGCGTGCGATAGGCAGATCGAAATTGCCTGACGCCGCGTGAGCTTTTCGCGATACGACATCGATCAACGCGAACTGGGCGGTCGCGGTGAAAAACGACTTAATGTCGGACGCGGTGCCGTAGCCGAACAGATTTCGCGGGAGCAAGTGACACTTCAACGTAAATCCCGGGTAGTAGCCATAGCCGTTCTCGTCTGAAATTGTCGATGTCGCCGGAGAACCGGACACTGTGCGGGAAACTACCACGCCATTGAGGCTTGCCTCGACGCAGACAATTTTGTAATCAAGAATGGGAGCACCGCCGTTGTTCGAGGGCGACAGAAAGGAAAGTGAAACCAAGTCGTTCGACGTGAATCCACCGGTGATCGTGGGTGCTCCAGGTGGCGCGGCGTTCAAATACTTCGCCACTCGCCTCACCAATCCATCCACCGACGTCAATGCAACATAGGCGATGCCACCGCTTGCCAGCGGCACGCCGCCGCGATCGGGCAACGCCGCGCCAGCCTCGTTGCTGATGGGTACACCCGACACGGCGTCCAGCGTCTGCGAAACGTTGCCCTGGTTCACGCGCACATTGCCGCTGGGGAGGGGTTCTATGGCGAATGCTGGCGAGGTCAGGAACGTCTGCCAGAGCTTTTGCCCGGTGACCGCGGCATACTTGACCACATAGGTGAACTGTCCGCTTTCATCACTGAAGAGGCTAGTCGCGGCGATGATATTGCCTGCGGAGTCCAATGCGATGAAATTCCGGAATGTCGTGTAAAACGTGATGTCCGTGCCGAGAAAATCCCGCCGCCAGACTTCGGCTCCCGTCGCCGGGTTCAGCCGCGCCACCGAAAATGCGGACGAGGTCGTGAGAAAGAAACCGCCCGGTGCCTCGGCCGGACATGAGATCGCGAAAACGTCGCCCGCGGCATTGCGGACGATACTCTCGGCGGCCATGGACAATTGGGCCGCGCTTTCCACTGACGGGCAGTTGAACAATGGCGTGCTGAGTGGCGGCGGCGCGACCTGCACCGACCACTCCGGGGTCTGTGCGGCTGAATTCATCGCGCTTGCGAACAATGCGAGCGCGAGCGTCACATGCTGTGCAAGACGAATCCGAGTCGTGGATAGGTAGATCCAACTGCTTTTCGCAGCCTGCATCGCAGGAGAGGATGACGCGGGTCTTTTCATGGCTTCGTATGGGTGCGCCGATTCACACTGTGTCGCGTTCAATCTTACCGCGATCACTCATCGCGAAGTGTGCGGAACCTCACTCAGAATGCGCGTTTTTCGCGGGCCGATTTCGACTGATCAGAACGAGGTACGCCGCGATCAGCACGGGCAATGCGAACATCGAGAGCAACGTGAGCAGGAACACGATCGAATACGCGGTGTCGTTTCCAGATTGCGGGGGCGGACCACCATTGCCCGCCATGATGTTGAACACCACATATTCAAGATTGAGCATGCCAAGCGCGGTGACGATGATCGCCAGCGGCAACAAGGCCGCGACCGCGATTGCGAAGCCTCGCAGCCCCGCCGCCCGTTTCAAGAACAACACCAGCAGGATTACGCGCCAGCCCGCCACGACCGCCAGAAACCAGCCGTTCACCGCTTGCGCCATCGGCAACGGCATCATCATTTCGACGGGTGTCGCGTATAAGAGCGCCGGGAGCGACATCATCGTCAAGAACAACAACACATCGCGATAGCGCCACCGCGCGGGACGCATGGGTGCTACCACTAGCCAAAGCAACGCCGCCAGAACAAACACATAGATCAACGAGCCGAGGCCCGCGACTTGCCACCAGTCGGCCTTTGGGTTGTCCCAGTAGCGTCCCATGCCGGCGAGCCAGGTCACGAACAAACCGTAGCAGAGGTATGCGCGGTAATGTGCGCGCAGATCAGGACGGAACGGACGGAACGCGAGGAGTGCGAATTGATCCGAGAGTATTGGCCTGATCATGGCCGCCGCAAGCGCATTTGTTCACCACGATGCACTGTTCACGCAGGGCCGCCCGCTATCACTCCGGCTTCGCCCCCGTCGCTGCAACCACTTTTTTCCACTTCGCAACATCCTCAATCAGAAACGCCACGAACTCTTCCGGCGTGCCGCCGACGACGCGCGAGCCATCCGGTTCGAGGCGTTTTTTCAGTTCATCCGATTGCGCCGCGCGCGCCGCCGCTGCGTGCAGTCGTGCGAGCACGTCCTTCGACAATTTCGCCGGGCCGAGAAGGCCGAAGTAGGCGGCGGATTCGTAGCCCGGCAAAGAGGCGCCGATCGTCGGCACACCCGGCAAGGCGGGAATCGGCAGGTTGCCCGTGACGCCGAGCGCTTTCACTTTGCCCGCTTTGATTTGCGGCACCGCGTTGATGACGGCGGCGAACATGAGTTCGATCTGGCCAGCCATCACGTCGGTGAGCGCAGGTGCGCTTCCCTTGTAGGGCACATTGACGATATCGATGCCGGCCATGTTCTTGAACAGGTCGCCCGCCATGTGCAGCGAGGTACCCACGCCACCGATGGCGAAATTCAATTTCCCCGGCGATGCTTTCGCCATCGCGATCACGTCCTTTGCGGTCTTGCCGGGAAAATCGTTGCTCGCGATCAGTACGGCGGGGCCGGTGGAGACTTGCGTGATCGGCGTGAAATCCTTGATCGCATCGAACGGCAATTTTGCACCGTAGAGGCCCGGGTTCACGCTGTGGCTGGTGTTGCAAAACAACAGCGTGAGTCCATCCGGCGCGCTTTTGGCGACCGCGTCGGCGGCGATATTGCCACCGGCACCCGCACGATTTTCCACGATCACCGATTGCCCCAATTCTTTCGACATTTCCTGTGCAAGGAAGCGCGCCAGCGCATCGGTGGTGCCGCCGGGTGTCACGCCGACGAGAATTTTGATGGGCTTGCCGGCGGCAATTGACGCGGTCGATTGCGCCAGCGCGCAAGTGAATGCAAGCATCGTCATGCTCGATGCGAGCGCCAGCATGAGTAACTTTCGTGGCTTCATCTTGATCCTTTGCCATTGGGATGCCGCATTCAACCACAGTAAGACTAGCGAAGTGCGCGTCGTCACTTCATAACATCGGCAAACTCGCAAACCAGGCGACAACGTCCGGCCACCATGCTGTCTTGTAAACCAGTAACGCGGGAATTTGCACGGCAACAAAGGCGACGAGCAATTTATGAAAAGCCCGGTATGGGGTATGCCGATCAAGCCAGCATAGCCACAGCAGGATCGCATCGATCATGGCAAACGTGATCATCTGGGTGACCGGATAACCGATGCCGAACCGGACATCGATAATCCGCGCAAATACCGGATCGAACATCGACAGCGGCGTGCAAATCATGTAACGCATATGCAAGGCCTTGTCGCGGCGGTGAACCATTGCCAGCACGAATGCGAGCAGAAAAATGAACAGCAACGCCACGACCAGGAACGCAAAAAACAGCGCTTCCAGATCGTATTTTCCCGCGGCACGAACCAGTGAACCGTGCTCAACGACGAGCGAAGAAATGACAATCAGCGGGACCAGCAGAAATGATACTTTTCCGAGAATGCGATGAATCGACGCGCGTCGGTCGCGAATCAACCAGGCCTGTGCGATCAGCAGCAGCAACCACGACAACAGAAGTGCGCCGTGCGCATGCACGCGCCACGACAGCATCGTCTCTATCCGCGTGAAGTAGGTCGGCCAGAATGCGACGAAGGCGGCGAGCAAAAATGCGCCGAAGAAGAACACAACATTGCGGGCCATGTTGACTCCCAAACGGTGATTCCGATTAGTCTGCCCGCGCACGCCTTGGAATGCAACTCGCTGGCAACGCAGCTAGCACCCGTTCAAAAGACTCGAATGGGGCTTGGATTGTAGAATTGGCCATGCGCAAACATGTCCTTCTTTATGGTCTGGTCGGTGGCGTACTTATCGCGGGCCTGAAATTCATCGAATACCGATGGCTGGTGGTGGAGCACTCGGTGGAGATTTATGGCGGGCTTGTTGCCGCCGTGTTTGCAGCAGTCGGTATCTGGCTGGGGCTGCGGATCACACGGCGGCGAGAGACCGTGGTGGTGCGCGAAGTGATGGTGGCCATGCCGGCCGAATTTGTGCGCGACCAGACCAAGTTGGAGTCGCTCGGCATCACGCCGCGCGAACTGGAGATTCTCGAACTGATTGCGCAAGGATTGAGCAACAAGGAAATCGCGGCACGGGTATTTGTCAGTGAAAACACCGTCAAGACGCATTCCAGCCGCGTATTCGAAAAACTCGGCGCGCGGCGGCGAACGCAGGCCGTGCAATTGGGCAAAGAATTTCGGTTGATCCCCTAGCCGGACGCTCTTTTCGTCTGCGGGTGAGCCAAATCTCAACTCGCCCCTGCTACTTTCGAATGATTTCACGCAAAATCGCCCAAAATCATCCTTTCGGGTGACGCGTCGTTCCGGCGCCAACCGGTAAATTTGCCCCTCCTCAACCCACAAAGGAGTTCACATGCGAAAGGTTGTTCTGACGTTCGGGCTGATTGCCGGGGCCATGCTGTCGGCGATGATGCTTTTGACGTTGCCTTTCATGGACAAGATCGGCTTCGACAAAGGCGAAATCATCGGTTACACCACGATGGTGCTCGCGTTTCTGATGGTGTTTTTCGGCGTCAAGTCGTACCGCGACAACGTCGCCGGGGGCAGCGTGACGTTTGGCCGCGCGTTTCGCGTTGGGCTGATGATCACGGCGGTCGCCAGCGTTTGCTACGTCGCCACCTGGCAATTGGTCTACTACAAGATCGCTCCTGACTTTGGTGAAAAATACACCGCATTTGCCGTGGAGAAGGCGAAAAAGTCCGGTGCGACAGACGCGCAAATCGCGGCGACCAGGAAGGACATGACGGAAATGATGGAGTGGTACAAGAATCCGCTGGTCAATATTGCGATCACCTTTCTTGAGCCGCTGCCCGTCGGGCTGGTGTTCACGCTGGTGACGGCGGGCGTATTGAGCCGGCGGCGGCGGGACAGCGACAAAGATGCCACCGCCGCTTAACGCGCGGGCTTTCAACGCGTCGCCGCATTGATTCAAATATGGTCGCACCACCAACGGGTCAAATTCAACATTCAGGAGAACATCATGGAACTCGGCGCATTTTCAATCAGCCTCGCGGTCAAGGATATCGAGGCATCGAAACTCTTTTATGCGAAATTGGGATTCACCGTTATGGGCGGCAACCAGGCGCAGAATTGGCTGATCCTGAAAAACGGCGACCATGTCATCGGATTGTTTCAGGGCATGTTTGAGAAGAATATTCTCACCTTCAATCCCGGCTGGGATCAATCGGCGCAGCCGCTCGCCACATTCACCGATGTCCGCGAATTGCAGCGCACGCTGAAAGCATCCGGCGCCGCGTTGATGGGCGAGGCCGACGAGAGCACCACCGGCCCGGCGAGTTTCATGATGGCCGATCCCGACGGCAATACCATCCTGGTGGATCAGCACCGATAGGCAAAACTGTCTGGCATACGTTTTGATCATTGCGTGAATGTGAATTTGCGCACTTGAACAACGCCACCGATCAAGTGGAGGTGATGAATTGGCAAACATTGGCTGCCATGTGCCAGTAAGTTTCAAGTTGCATGAGACGCCCGCGTCGAGAACAACCCACATTGCTCAAGTCAGGGGAGTCATAAGAGCTTCAAAACTGTTGCCCGTAATTCTCGGCATGGTGCTATCGTGCATGGCCGCGTTCGCGCAGGCGGCGACCCTGTCCAGCTTGTCAGGTACCGCTCTGGCGATTCCCTATGTGGGTGCGCCGCGCACGCTTCGCCAGGGTGATTCGCTCAATCAGGGCGATACCATCGCGACGGGAGCGGATGCTACGGCCGTGCAGGTGGTCGCCGACGCGCAAGGGGTCGAGCTGGTGGGAGATTCGCGCTTGACGATCACCAAGTATGTTTATGACCGCGCCGACGCATCCAAGAGCGCGATCACTCTCACCTTGTCGGACGGTGGCATGGAGGCCATCACGGGGGCGATCGGCAAGGCCAATCCGGGCAGCGTCAAGTACATGGTGGGTGACGCCGTCATCGGCATTCAGGGCACGACCGTTCAGACCGCGATCAGAGGCTCCACTTTATCGGTTATTTGCTCGGAAGGCCAACTCATCTTTACGGTCAATGGTCGTTCATTCTCAATTCCGGCCGGCCAGGGTACGATTTCTGACGGGAAGGGCAACCCTGTGAGCAGGCCGGCAGCTGAAGTCTTGGCGACTCTCCGGGCACAGGGCACCGCCATCGCATTGATCTTTGCGGGAATGACCGCCACCGGGACCAGGGATGCGATCCAAGTCGCGATTAATCAGGCGATCAAGGATAACAACGGGCTCGGGACGCCAAAAACTGCATCGGGAACGCCTACCAATACCGGCACGTCGGGATCCAGCGGATCAAGCGGTTCCGGCGGTGGAGGGGCCAGCGCTAGATAGCGTTTCACGCCGTACATTGTTGTTTCGGCAGGGCGAAGGTCGTACGACTTTCGCCCTGTTTTCATTTGTAGTGCCTTATCGACAATTCCTGATGCGCCGTGATGCGCGGATTGCCTAGACATTCGCTCGATTGCGTTGGTCAATTGGCGATTTCAATTTACCTCCGCTCGCGGAGAGCCTGTCGAACCACCGTGCTGATCGCATCATGCGCCACACTGCCCTTAGACACGCTCAGGGCGAACGGTCGTTGGGTTATCAGGATTATTCCGGCATAAAAGTCTAGCACTGGCGCGGCTCATGGGCCGAAAAGTGCCTGAAAGCCGCGTGGATAATGGAGTTTTCTCCTATTGTGCAGAGAAAAATCCAAGAAACTCAGCCTTCCGCAGCCGGTGTCGCGGATCGATGCAACACTTCGACCGTACCCTTCAGCTTGATCGTCAACGGGTTGCCTTTTCGATCGACCTTCTTGCCCACCGGCACTTTGACCCAGCCTTCGCTGATGCAGTATTCCTCGATGTCGAATCGCTCCTTGCCATTCAATCGCACGCCGACGCCGTGCTCGAATAGCGCGGCGATGTGGTGTGGGCTGCGTGGGTCGGCGGAGAGGCGGTCGGGCAGGGGTGGGGCGGCAGTATCGGTCATGTGAGTGCTTTTCGAGGAGTTAAAGAGTGAAATGATGTGGGTGAAAGGATCGCGCTTGTCAGCAATAGAATTTGGAGATTCAGCACAAGCTGGTCGCGTCAGCCGCCGCCAATCCAGGGAAGGTCTGGTCAAGTCCAATTTGGCAGTGGTTCGACAAGCTCACCACGAACGGATTCAATAGGTGACCGTTCGTCCGGAGCCTGTCGAAGGACTTGATCCGACCCTCCCTAATTTGAATCCTGCCCGCAATTGGCGACGAACAATTCGCGCGTTGCTTCCCCCGCTGTCCGCCATTCAAGCGCTTTCAGCGGAAACCTGCCGAGGTACGCCGATACGGCCACAAGCGACTTCAACTTGCGGTCATAGAGCGCGTGGCCCAGGTGATACATCGGATCGCTCATCAATCGAGTCACCCGGCGGTTGACGGTCTTGCCGATCTCGCAGGTCGTCATGTGCCGAAGTTCTCGCATGATGCGCGGCGTATCAATGCCGAGATCATGCAGAACATTCGCCAATTGTTCAACGAATCCGCGGACAAGGTCATCGATGGGAATGGCTTCGACCACGACGGGCAACAGCGTGCGTTCGCTGATCAGCAAAATAACCGGTGGATTGGACTCATGCAGATTGGCGGTCCAATCGCCGAGCAATGTATCCGAGGGGCCCGGTTCAATCATCGTGCCGGGAATGATATCGAGGAGTTTCTTGGTGCAGCGGAGCGCGAACATGGCGAATTTCGATTTTTGTAAATTGGGCGAAGTGCCGCAGTCAATGGTGAGAGATTGCGTATTGTGACAGCGATTCGCACCGACTCTGTTGCGGTTCAGGGCGACCGACACCCGCGCATCGACGATTTTACCCGTTGCCTGGCTCTACATTGACCGCGCTTCCACAGAACCATAATTTCCCAATCCGTTTGTGCGCTGGCGCACCGTCGCCGAACGAAACCGCGCGCATGATCATCCATGTCGGCGGCGGCCTGCGCGCCCCGTGTCGGCACACCACGCCACAATCAATCAAAGGAATGAACATGAGCATGAATAAAGACCAGGTCCAAGGCCTGAAAAAGAAAGTCAGCGGCAAGATCAACGCCGTTGCTGGAAAAATTGTCGGCAACAAGGAAATGGAAGCAAAAGGCAAAGCGACCCTCAAAGTCGGCAAGGCGCAGGAAAAGCTTGGAAATGCCAAGGCCGCCGGCAAGAAAACGGCGTACTGATTTATTGTCAATCTACTCTTGCTCCACAGCGCCCAATAGGCCGGGTCACGCCGTCATTCGCGGCGATCCGGTGTGCCGTCACAGTGGTGCGGTGTGTGGATCGAATTCATAAGGAAAAATACATGAAGCCCCAAACCCATGATCCAAAACAGGTTCCCAACGAACCAAAATTCCCGCCGCCCGATGCCGTCGACAAACAGGTGCAACGGGAAAAGGCCGAGGTAAAAGAAGTCGCCGGACGGCATAAAAATGACGGGCCGATAGGCCACAAGGGCCGGCAATAAGTTTCGGCGCGGCATCGCCCGAAAAACCATTCGCGCCAATCGGACGCGCGTTGTTTATCCGCGCGTCCCGTTGGAAAAATTGCTCCGCCGTGCGTTGCGGATTTGGTACGTCCGGAATAATGCGTGCGCCGCCGTTCTGACGCCGGCGCATTCTTTTTCTTGTTGCGTCAGGACGCGCCCTTCTTGCCGGCGTCGACTTTGCCTTTTTTCGATTCCTGCTTGCCGAGTTCTTCCTTGGTCAGTTTCACTTTTTTGACTTTTTCCGGCTTGACCTTTTCCACCTTGTCCACCTTCACCTTTTCCGCCTTCACCTTTGCTTTTTTCACGACCGGTCCCGCCAAAGCCGCCTTTGCGACCCGCTTCACGCGCTTGGCTTCAACTTCAAGTTCCCGCTTGTGCTTTTGATTCTGTCTTCTTGCCTTCAACATTGATGCGTGGCTCATTTCGATCTCCTGTGATGAAACATGGTATGTCGATCTGGTAGGTTGCGATGCTGCATTCTACGCAGAAGCATGGCTTGCAGGTTTCGCGAGTGAATTTATGCAGGCGGTGTCGCCTCTAAGGCGAAATGATTGGCGAACGTCCCTGGACGGCGCGCCGCAACGCTTGCGGAATTGACTCACCTGTTGCGGTGATCATTTTTCACGAATCGATTTTGCTGACTTGCGCACCCACTTGCGCCCCCGGAATCGTCACCAAATATTGCGCAACGTAACGGCATTTTGCGCCCCCCGATTTCGACGCGCTCCAAACCATAATTTCCGCACTTCGTCGATTTCTGGTGGAGTGCCGACGATCACCGCGACATAGTGGCGCTGTCCCGCTGCATCCGGATGCATCCGAGACTCTCTCTTTCTCCCACATCCACATAGTGAGCCCATCATGAAAAAATTTCTCTTAGTTGTCGCAGTGAGTGCCGCCGTGCTCGGTACATCCTCCGCCATGTCTTCCCCCGCCGGCAGCACGCCGCGCAATACACTCGATGTCCAGGAAGTTAACGATCGCACGTTGCTGCCCGCGCGCGCCGCCGAGCAACACTTCAAATCCGTCCGCGGCCAATATCTCATGGACGACGGCACGACGCTTCGAGTCTATCGGGACAGCAATGGGTACGCTGCACAGGTGAGCGGGCAAGAGCCGGTTTCCATCGCGGTCACCCGACGTGGCGAGCTCGTTTCACCCGATCGAGCCATCGAAATCCGCTTCCAGAAAAACGACGGCGGATTGTACGACAGCGTTGTCCTGTCAAAACTGAATCAGGGGGCGGTGAGCATTGCCGGCGCAGGACAATCGAACAAAGGCTGAATCGGTTTGGATCAACCCCTACCGACAAATGGCATCTTGGTCGCCATCACCGTCATAAATTGAACATTGGCTGAAAGCGGCAGCGACGCCATGTGTAGTACCGCGTCCGCCACGATTTGCACGTCCATCAATGGCTCGATGGCGATGTCGCCATTGGCTTGTGGCGCGCCGTTGGCCATCTTCGCGGCAAGATCGGTCATCGCGTTGCCGATGTCGATCTGGCCGCAAGCGATATTGTGTTTGCGGCCATCGAGCGAGGTCGATTTGGTGAGCCCGGTGATGGCGTGTTTGGTGGCAGTGTAGGGTGCCGAATTGGGGCGTGGCGCATGGGCGGAAATGGAGCCGTTGTTGATGATTCGCCCGCCCGGCGGGTCCTGCGATTTCATGATGCGGATTGCTTCCTGCGTACACATAAAAGGCCCAAGCAAATTCACGTCGAGGACCGACTTCAGTTTTTCGAGGTCGAGATCCTCGAGCGGTACCGCCGGCGCGCCGCTGCCGGCATTGTTGAACAATAAATCCAAGCGGCCAAATTCAGCGAACGTGCGCGCGAACAAATGCTTCACGCTTTGAGGATTCGCGACATCGGCCTCCACCGGCAATGCGCGCGTACCCGCACTGGATGATTCCGCAACCTGACGCAATAAATCCGCGCGGCGGCCGGCCAGCACCACGGCCCAGCCGGCGTTCAGCAACGTGAGCGAGGTGGCTTTGCCGATGCCGCTGCCGGCACCGGTGACGATGGCAATGCGTGCGGTTTCCATGCGGGTTTCCCTGTTCGGCGCGAATCGTTCGGCACTCTATCAGTGAATTCACCGGGATCGAGTTTGCATCGGAAGACGAACGTGCGAACAACATCGTCGCGCGCGACCATTGCCGATAAACGCCTTGCGCATTCGTAGGTGGCGCGCCTGTGTGTGGCGCGCAATGGTGCAATGGAAACGCGAAAGGGGAACGTCTAAAAATCTCCCTGGCGCTGGACTATTGGAGAATTGGGCAACGGAGGTTTTTAGAAGCTACTACACCCTCCGCAGCCCGTTCCCGGTTGTTCGGTATGTATTCTCAACATTCATCCAAGGTCGAAACGATCAAGGTTCATCACCTTGTTCCAGGCCGCCACAAAGTCGCGCACGAACTTTTCCTGCGCGTCGCCGCATGCATAGACCTCCGCGAGCGCCCGGAGCTGCGAGTTCGATCCAAAGACGAGATCGACGACGGTACCCGTCCACTTGAGCGCATTCGTCGCCCGATCGCGCCCTTCCAGCACACCATCCGTTGTGGCGGATTTCCGCCACGTCGTTTTCATGTCGAGCAGATTCACGAAGAAATCGTTGCTCAACGTTTCGGGCCGTTTGGTGAAAACGCCATGCGCGGATTGCGCGGTATTCGCATTCAGCGCACGCATGCCGCCGACCAGAACGGTCATCTCGGGCGCGGTGAGCGTCAGAAGGTTCGCGCGATCCACCAGCAACGCGGCGACGGACCCTTCGAGCCCCTTCTTGACGACGTTGCGGAAACCATCGGCCGCAGGTTCCAATACGGCGAACGATTCGATATCGGTCTGCTCTTGCGACGCATCCATGCGTCCCGGCGAGAAAGGAACTATCACGGCATGGCCGGCCCTCTTCGACGCTTCTTCGACGGCCGCGCAGCCGCCGAGAACGATCAGGTCAGCGAGCGAGATTTTCTTCCCGCCGGATTGCGTGCCATTGAAATTTTTTTGAATCGCTTCCAACTTCTGCAACACGATCGCGAGCGCAGCGGGATTGTTGGCTACCCAATTCTTTTGTGGTTCGAGGCGAATGCGCGCACCGTTCGCGCCACCGCGCTTGTCGGAGCCGCGGAACGTTGCCGCAGACGCCCATGCAGTATTGACCAATTGCGAAACGGACAATCCTGATTCGAGGAGCTTGGCCTTCAGGGCAGCGATGTCCTGCGCATCGACCAGTTTGTGATCGACGGCGGGAACCGGGTCTTGCCAGATGAGTTCTTCCTTCGCGACCAACGGGCCGAGATAGCGAGAGATCGGTCCCATATCGCGGTGCGTGAGCTTATACCAGGCGCGTGCAAATGCATCGGCAAACTCCTGCGGATTCTTTTGGAAGTGGCGGGAAATTTTTTCGTACACCGGATCCATGCGCAGCGCGAGGTCTGCAGTGGTCATCATCGGCGCGTGACGTTTCGTTGGATCGTGCGCATCGGGCACGGTGCCTGCGGCGGATGCCTCTTTTGGCGTCCACTGGTGCGCACCGCCCGGGCCCTTTGTCAGCTGCCACTCGTATTTGAAGAGGATTTCAAAGTAGTCGAAGTCCCATTTGATCGGGTTGGTGGTCCATGCACCCTCAATTCCGCTGCTGATCGCATCCACACCTTTGCCGCTGCCGAAGCTGTTCTTCCAGCCGAAGCCTTGCTCTTCGATGCTTGCACCCTCGGGTTCAGGGCCAACGTACTTGCCCGGTTCAGCCGCGCCGTGGCACTTGCCGAAGGTGTGTCCGCCTGCCACGAGTGCAACTGTCTCTTCGTCATTCATCGCCATGCGCGCGAAGGTCTCGCGGATATCGTGTCCCGACGCAAGCGGATCCGGTTTGCCATTTGGCCCTTCCGGATTCACGTAGATCAGGCCCATCTGCACGGCGCCGAGTGATTTCTCGAGTTCACGATTGCCGGTGTAGCGCTTGTCGCCCAGCCACTCGGCTTCCGGTCCCCAGTAGATCTCCTCCGGCTCCCAGACGTCCACGCGCCCACCGGCGAAACCGAAAGTCTTGAATCCCATCGAATCGAGCGCGACGTTTCCGGTGAGAACG
>JANPBQ010000067.1:0-26563 GCA_031430555.1 Betaproteobacteria bacterium | reverse complement strand
GCACGAAATCTTGCGCGTGCTGAACCTGAACATGTTCGAGACGACACCGATTCCCGCCCTGCTCAAACCCTCATTCGAACCAGACCAACCGGGCGTTTCCCCAAATCAGGGAAATCTGTTCTGAACGTTGGGACACTAGTGATGCGGATCGCATCGCATTGCGAAGACTGGCGGCCTCACTTCCACTCTCCGCGAATTTCCGCCACCTTCGCCTGCAAGCCTTCCGGCGTCACTGCCGCAGGTTGCCACGGCGCATCGATGGCGAGCGCGATGCGTGAGAAAAATCCGCGCGGATAACGCATTGCGGTGCCGCCCCAGCGCGAAAAAAAACTGCCCCACAAACCGCGCAAGGCCATTGGAATCACCGGCACCGGCGTACGCTCAATGATGCGCGTAATTCCCTTCTTGAAAGGATACAAATCTCCGTTATCGGTGATCCGCCCTTCCGGAAAAATGCACACGACTTCACCCTCTTTCAAATACGCGTCGATCCGTTCATAGGCCTTTTCCAACATCACCGGATTTTCCTTTGCCGACGCAATCGGGATCGTGCCGGCGGTGCGAAACACAAAATTCAACACCGGAATCCTGAAAATGCGGTGATCCATTACGAACCGCACCGGGCGCTGAATCACGCCGCCGATCACCAGCGCATCGACGAAACTCACATGATTGCAGACCAGCACGCAGGCACCTTCGTCGGGAATATTTTCCAAGCCTTTCTTGTCGACTTTGTAGAACGTGTGGATCAACATCCAGATGATGAAACGCATCAGGAATTCGGGCACGAGCTTGTAGATGAATAGTGCCACCGCCGCATTCATGATCGCGACCGTGAGGAACAGCTCCGGCAAGGTCAACCCGGCATGCAGGATCGCGGCTGAAATTCCGGCGGCCACCACCATGAACAGCGCGTTAAGGATGTTATTGGCGGCGATGATGCGCGCGCGGATGTGCGGCTCGGTGCGCGCCTGCATCATCGAGTAAAGCGGCACGCTGTAGAAACCGGCGAACATCGCAAGCAAAAACAAATCCGCCAGCACGCGCCAATTCGCGGCACTATCCAGAAATTGACTGGCACCGATCAACACCCCGGTCTTCATTCCGCGCGAGGCGAAATACAAATCCACCGCGAACAACGTCATGCCGATCGAGCCAAATGGCACCAGGCCAATTTCAATTTTGTGGCCGGACATTTTTTCGCACAGCACCGAACCCAGGCCGATGCCGATCGAGAATGTCGCCAGCAACAGCGTCACTACCTGCTCATTGCCGGACAGCACTTCTTTCGCAAAACCCGTGAATGAGGTCAGGAATATCGAACCGAAAAACCACAACCACGAAATGCCGATCATCGACAAAAACACGGCGCGATTCCGGTTCGCGATTTTCAGGTTCGCCCAGGTCTCGGTGAACGGATTCCAATTGACTTTCAATTCCGGCGAAGGGGCCGGAGATGCCGGGATGAAACCCGCCGCCACGCGTCCCAGCACGGCCACCACCAGCGAGACCATCGCCACATACGTCGGCCCCATTCCGGGAATTGCCACCAGTGCACCGCCCAGCATGGTGCCGAGCAGGATCGCGACGAAGGTACCCATTTCCACCAGGCCGTTGCCGCCGGTGAGTTCCGAGTTGTCGAGGTGTTGCGGCAGGTAGGCGAATTTGGCGGGACCGAAAATAGTCGAGTGACAACCCATCAAGAAAACGCCGACAAAAAGGCACGCCGGAATCGCCCAGATGAAACCGGCGGCGATCACCAGCATAAAAGCGATCTCCAGATTTTTCACGAGACGCGCAATCGCGGCGCGATCGTACTTGTCGGCCAGCTGCCCTGCCGTCGCCGAAAACAACACAAACGGCAGGATGAATAGTCCGCCAATCACAGCGCCGGCGATCTTCGGATCGAGCCCGCCCCACTCGGCTGCGTGATAGGTCGCGAGCACGGTAAAGGCGAACTTGAAAATGTTGTCGTTGCCGGCACCCAGAAACTGTGTCCAGAAAAACGGCGCAAAGCGGCGCTCGGCGAGGAGTTGGAATTGACCTTTGGTTTTTGGTTCGGACATGTGAGGGCTCTATGGGGACTCTATGAGGTTCGGCGAAAAATGCGTGCGGTTTCAAAAACGTCGCGGCCAAATTTATTGCCGTCAATCGAAAGATGTCGCTTCAACAGGAAATCAAACAGGATCGGGTTTGCACCACGCACCGCTTTCAAATGCTCGCCAACCTCAGGCGAAAGCCAATTGCGCTCGACAAACGCATTCACCGAGAATAGCGGAAACACGCCGGGTAAGGGATAGTCGGAGCCATTTACCAGCCGGCCTTGCCATTCGCGATGCGCGAGTACGCGATTCAAGGCATTCATTCGATTGACCTGCGGCAACGCGGAGATATCGCCGAACAAACGGCCCTCGAATTCACGCGTAGCCATCAGGCGCTCGAACAATTCAAAGCAACCTACCGCCGGGCCATTCGGCCCCTTGTCGATATCGATGTCCACCCCCAGACTCGCGCAATGCGCAACAACCACGCGCACGCCTTGCTCCAGCGGGCGGCGCAGTTTCAACACATTGCCAAAGGCTGGCTCGTGCGCGCCTTCCACCGCCCGCTCTTCGCCGCCATGCGTGATCAACGGCAAATTGTGCTTCGCCATCGCGTCGTAGAATCGATCACATTGCTTTGAGGCAGGATCAATTCCCATCGCCGGCGGCAACCATTTGAGTGCGACCGCACCTTGTGCCGCCGCAGCCGCCACCGCATCAACGGCATCGGCTCGATAGGGATGAATCGACGCCGTCCACATCAAGCGCGCGGGATTTCTGTTTGCGACGTCGCCTGCGTACGCATTCGGCAAATAGAAAGCAGATTTCTCCCATTGCGGCGCACCACTTGCATCATGGGTGCGATCGAACGCCATCACCATCGCCTTATAGCCTGCTGGAAAATCGTCCATCAATGCGTTAAGCCGCGCGAGGAAGTCGCGATCGACATTCTTCATCGACGGATCGACGCAGGACGCGTTCAAATAAAACCGGTATTGCGCAAACAGTCGAATCCGCCAGATCGTCTGCATCTTCGGCGTGACCCATGCACCACCGCCGGATTCGCCCAGACCGAGCAGGTGGGCGTGGCAATCCCACACGTCCGCCGCGTTCAGCCCCTCGAACGCAGCCACGGTCAGCGGATGCTCGCGCAGCTCGCGGCTGAGCTTTGCACAGGGATTGAAAACCGGGCTGCCTTCATCGAGGCGCAGGGCAAACGCCCGGGCGGACGCAATGGCCGCCGTCGCGATACTGAACGACATGAGTGCCCGCCGATTCATGATTTCCCTGCTGCCATATCGTTTGAATTTGCGTTGGCATGGACGTCACAGAACATCAACATGTCTCCTAGCCTCTCCTCGCGTTGAGAAGAAAAACCACAGCTCCCGTCGAATTCAGCGGGATTGTGAAATGTTCCAAACAGAATATCCCACAAAGGAATGTCGGCATAATTCAGATGCTCGCTCCCAGGTTGGTGATGAATACGGTGCATTTCCGGGCGCTGGAAAAAATACCCCAACACTCGTGGCGTCTTGGTATTCAGGTGAACCATAAGTTGCGCCACGATCGTGATGCTCGTGTAGAAAGCGGCACCGCCCAAGTCGAGCCCAAATACCAAATAGACAAGCATTGCGCTCACCAGCGAATTGACCGCTGCTTCCAGCGGATGCTTGTAGAACGCAGTGAGCGTCTCCAAGCGTCCGGCACTGTGATGCAATTGATGAAAGATTCGCCACAATGGCCCACACTCGTGCCGTACACGATGCCACCAGTAAAAGAAGAAACCCGCGGCAAGGTATGCGAGCAATCCGCCAAGGCCAGGGTGAAGATCACTCCAATCGAATAGCGACGGGAACAACCACCAATCCTTGACGATTAAACCGATCAGGAATACCACGCACAACTCGAATGAACCGAGGAAAAGGACGCGTAGCCGCCATTCCCGCCTATCGGGTTGCGTCCATCCAGGACGAAGCCTCTCTATAACCAGACACACACAAATCGCCGTTGCAATGGCAGCAATCATTGGAACCTCCACTTCATAACCAAATATTTCGACATATAAGGCAAAATTTTTTTACTGCGTCTTCAAGTAGTCCATCACCGCGACCAATGCTTCTTTCACGTTTTTCTTGTTCAACCAGAAATAGACTTCCTTGCCGATCTTTTCGCTCTCCAGCACGCCAGCCACCCGCAGAATTTTCAGGTGATGCGAAACGGCCGAGCGCGAGAGCGTGGAGACTTCGACGATCTGCCCCACATTGAGCCTCTCACCCGGTTCGAACGTCAGCAGGATGCGTTGACGGTGCTCGTCGCCGAGCGCGGTGAAGACCTGAGAAATATTCTTCCAGGCGGCGGGGACGGCTTTGGTATAGTCGCGATTCATAACCATATTCTTGGTTATATGGTTTCGTTTGTCAAGTGCCTATTACCGCCAACAATTTCACAGTGCGCAAACTTCGGCGCGGCAATTCCCGCAACCAGTCGGAAAGAACACCCGTGATAAACTCGAATCTCATAGAGGAACACCCATGCAAGACGACCTGAAACACAGCGCGCTTGAATATCACCGTTATCCGGTACCGGGAAAAATCGAGATTTCCGCCACCAAGCCGCTCGCCACGCAACGCGATTTGGCACTCGCATACACCCCGGGAGTCGCTGCCGTATGCTTGGAGATCGTCGATACGCCTGCTGAAGCGCGAAATCTCACCGCGCGTGGCAATCTGGTTGCCGTAATCACCAACGGCACCGCTGTGCTGGGGCTCGGCAATATCGGGCCATTAGCCGCCAAACCAGTGATGGAAGGCAAGGCAGTGTTGTTCAAGAAATTCGCCGGCATCGATGTTTTTGATCTCGAAGTGAGCGAAAACGATCCGGACAAGTTGGTCGATATCATCGCCTCGCTCGAGCCGACCTTTGGCGGCATCAACCTCGAAGACATCAAAGCGCCCGAGTGTTTTTACGTCGAGAAAAAACTCCGCGAGCGGATGAAAATTCCGGTGTTCCACGACGATCAGCATGGCACCGCGATCATCGTCGGTGCCGCGCTAGTCAACGGCTTGAAAGTTGTCGGCAAGAATATTTCGGAGGTGAAACTGGTGGCCTCCGGTGCGGGTGCCGCAGCGTTGGCGTGCCTCGATATGCTGGTGGCGCTCGGCATGAAGCTGTCGAATATCTGGGTCACCGATATCGCCGGTGTGGTGTACACAGGGCGCAAAGAAGAGATGGACCCGAATAAGGCGCGCTATGCGAAAGATACGCCCGCGCGAAAACTCGGCGAAGTGATTGACGGTGCGGATGTGTTTCTTGGCCTATCGGCCGGCGGCGTATTGAAGCAGGACATGGTTAAGCGGATGGCGAGTAAACCGCTGATCTTTGCGCTCGCGAATCCGACGCCGGAAATCCGGCCCGAAGAAATTCGCGAGGTAAGGGATGATGCCGTGATCGCTACCGGGCGTTCGGATTATCCGAATCAAGTCAACAACGTGTTGTGTTTTCCATTTATTTTTCGCGGCGCGCTGGATGTGGGTGCGACCACCATCAACGAAGCGATGAAATTGGCGGCGGTGAATGCGATCGCCGATCTCGCGCAAGCCGAGCAATCCGATGTGGTGGCGATGGCCTACGGAGAGACCAGTTCCGGATTTGGCGCGGATTATTTGATTCCGAAGCCGTTCGATCCGCGCCTGATCGCCAAGATCGCGCCCGCCGTTGCGCGCGCGGCCATGGAAAGCGGTGTCGCCACCAGCCCGGTCACCGATTGGGCTGCGTATATGCAGCGGCTCGATCAATTTGTCTATCACTCCGGCCTCATCATGAAGCCGGTGTTCTTCAAGGCCAAGCAGTCGCCCAGGCGCGTCGTGTATGCCGAGGGCGAGGAAGAGCGTATCTTGCGCGCGGTGCAATTTGTGGTGGATGAAAAATTGGCGCGACCGATACTGGTGGGCCGACCGCAGGTGCTGGAAAAGCGCATCGAAAAATTCGGCCTGCGGCTAAAAGCCGGCACCGATTACGATGTGGTAAATCCCGAATACGACGAGCGCTATCGCGATTACTGGCGCGAATACTACAAGCTCACCGCACGGCGCGGCGTATCGGAAACGTACGCGAAAATCGAGATGCGCCGGCGGCTGACATTGATCGGCGCGATGATGATGCATAAGGGCGACGCGGACGCGATGGTCTGCGGCACGTTTGGCACGCATAGTCTGCATTTGCATTACGTCGAACAGGTGATCGGTCGCCGCGCCGGCGTCAACCATTTTTACGCCATGAATGGCCTGATGCTGCCGAAGCAAACCGTGTTCATTTGCGATACCTATGTGAATCAAGATCCGAGCACCGCGCAGATAGTCGAGATGACCTTGCTCGCCGCAGAAGAAGTGCGGCGCTTTGGATTGGTACCCAAAGTCGCATTGCTCTCGCACTCCAGTTTTGGCACCTCCGACGCGCCTGCCGCCGTCAAAATGCGCGAGGCGCTGGAACACATCCGCGCGCAGGCACCGGAGCTTGAAATCGAAGGCGAAATGCACGGCGATGCCGCGCTCTCGGCCGACGTTCGCAGGGCGGCGTTTCCGGGCACACGACTCAAGGGCGACGCGAACCTGTTGATCATGCCGACGCTCGATGCCGCCAATATCGCGTTCAACTTGCTGAAGACCGCCGCCGGCGGCGGCATCACCATCGGTCCGATCCTGCTCGGCAGCGCAATGCCGGTGCATATCGTGACACCGACCGCCACCGTGCGGCGTATCATCAACATGACCGCGCTCGCCGTCGTCGACGCACAGGCGACGCGAAAGTAATCCGGCAACAATGACGAGAAGACTATGACCGACCGCTTCCATCATTTTTTCATTGCCCCAAAGGACTTCGACGCTTCGTTCAAGTTCTATCGGGAGACGCTCGGCTGGCGCCTGGTGAGCGAATGGACGGACAATCATGGCAAACGCGGTGCACAGCTGGAAGGTGGCGCGGTCAAAGTGGTGATCGCCGAGGAACACGCGGAGGACCTTCGCGACATCGCCGCAAAGGCGCACCCGCATTCACCCACCGTTCATCTCGATATCCACAATCTCGATACCCGGTTCGCGGAGATTCCTGCAGGCGACCATATCGTCATCGCGCCGGAAACCGCCCACTGGGGCACCAGGTGGTTCGTGGTGAAGGATCCCGACGGCAATTTAATCGCATTCAACGAAATGCGTCAGCGGTAGTGAACCCGGGGCAATATCTGGCACCCCGTCCGTTGGCAAAGGGCGGCACCATCGGCTTGTTCGCGCCATCGGGCGTAATCAATACGGCACGCCATGAAAAATCGGTCGGGCATTTACGCTCGCTCGGCTTCAAGGTCGAGGTGGCATCCGAAGCGAGCGCCCAATACCGTTACTTCGCCGGCACCGATGGCGAGCGCCTCGCAGGCTTTCACCGCATGCTTGCCGACCCGCACATCGACGCGTTAATGATGATCCGCGGCGGCTACGGGTTCACCCGCTTGTTGACGGGCATCGATTGGAATCTGGTCGCATCCTCGCGAAAATTGCTGATCGGTTTCAGCGATTTCACGGCGCTGAATTGCGGCGCACTCGCGAAATGCAATTTCATCACCATTGCCGGTCCGGGAGCGACGATCGACTTCGGTGGCATCGATGATCCCGCCGAGGTGCAGGCGGATCACGCCTTCATGGAAAAATATTGCTGGCCGGTGCTGCGCGGTGAATCCGTCGAGGCCGGCCCCTATGCGTGCGCGCACGCGTATCCGCCGACGACTGTGAGCGGCACACTGTGGGGCAGCAACTTGTCGCTGTTGTCGCATCTGGTGGGCACGCCATACATTCCACAGATTGAAGGCGGAATACTTTTCATCGAAGAAGTCGACGAACAACCCTACGCAGTCGAACGCATGTTTCTGCAACTTTTTCACGCGGGTATTTTGCAAAGGCAGCGGGCAATCGTCCTTGCAGACTTTACCGATTGCGATCCGCAAGGAACCAGTTTTCCCTACGCGATGGAGCATGTGGTCGATACGCTGCGGACACTGCTGCCAGTTCCCGTATTGACCGGTCTGCCCTTCGGCCACGTTGCGCGAAAATTGACGCTGCCCTATGGCGCGCAATGCACGCTGACGATTCGCAACGGGGAATTCTCCCTTAGCTATTGATGTGGTTGACCACCATTCTGACCGCCATCGGTCTTGCGATGGATGCGGTCGCGGTATCGATATCCAGCGGCCTCTCGGTGCGCGACGTCAAATTTTCACAAGCCTTGAAAATGGCGCTGTGTTTTGGCTTTTTTCAGGCGTTGATGCCGTGGCTGGGTTACCTTGCCGGCGCACAGTTTCGCGGCGAGGTCGAAGCCTATGACCATTGGGTGGCATTTTTTCTGCTGAGTTTTCTCGGCGTGAAACTCATCAAGGATTCGGCGGACGCCGGCGAGGAAAAAGTTGATTCGCCTTTTCGCACCAACAAATTGCTGGTGCTGGGGATTGCCACCAGCATCGACGCGCTCGCGGTCGGCGTAAGTTTTTCGCTGCTGGAAATCGGTTTGCTGGAAACGGTTGCGACCATCGGCCTGGTGACATTTGCGTTGTGTCTGCCCGCCGTATGGTTTGGTGCCAAACTCGGCAAACGCATGGCTAAGCGCGCGGACGTTGTCGGTGGCGTTATCCTTATTGGTATTGGCGCGAAAATACTGATTGAACATCTCATTGCCGGAATATGAAGGATCACCATGACCGAATCGACATTGCGCACCGAATACCGCGCCTGCAATCTTTGCGAAGCAATTTGCGGCCTCGAATTCAAACTCGACGGACCCACAATCGTCTCGATTCGAGGCGATGATGCCGATCCGTTCAGCCGCGGCCACATTTGCCCAAAGGCGGTGGCGCTGAAAGATATTCACGAAGATCCGGATCGATTGAAACGCCCGATGAAGCGCGACGGCAACGAGTGGAAAGAAATCGGCTGGGACGAGGCCTTTGAATTCGCCGCCGAAAAAATCGCCGTGCTGATTCAGTCGCATGGCAACAACGCCGTCGGTTTTTATGCCGGCAATCCGAATGTCCATAACCTTGGCCACCTGTTGGGCTTGCATCAATTGGCGCGGCTGATGAAAACCAAGAGCGCCTTCAGTGCAACGTCAGTCGATCAATTGCCGCAACAATTGACGTCGCTGCTGATGTTCGGCCATCAATTCCTGATCCCGATTCCGGATATCGACCACACCGATTACTTCCTGATTCTCGGCGGCAATCCAATCGCCTCCAATGGCAGCATGATGACGGTGCCCGATGTGGCGAAGCGATTGAAGGCGATTCAAGCGCGCGGCGGCAAAGTGGTGGTGATCGATCCGCGCCGCACCGAGACCGCCGAGGTTGCCTCCGAGCATCACTTCATCCGGCCCAGTGCCGATGCGGCCCTACTAATGGCGATGCTGAACGTGATCCGTACCGAAGGATTGATGAAACCGAATCCGGCATTGCCGCTGAAAAATCTTGATCAGGCGTTCGCCGCGATCGCACACGTAACACCCGAACTCGCCGCCGCCCGAACCGGGATCAAATCCAACGAAATCAAACGTATCGCCCGCGAGTTCGCCAATTCGCCCACGGCAATCGCCTATGGCCGCATCGGTGCTTGTATTCAGCCGTTCGGCACGATCGCACAATGGCTGGTGCAATTGTTGAACATCGTCACCGGCAACCTCGATCGCGTCGGCGGCACCTTGGCGACCGAACCGGTGATACCCACCACCGGCCCCGGCACAAGGCCCGGCCACTATGCGCAATGGAAGTCGCGGGTGAGCGGCTTGCCCGAATCGCTAGGCGAATTGCCCGTCGCCACAATGGCTGAAGAGATTCTCACCCCGGGTGAAGGCCAGGTGCATGGCCTTGTTACCATCTGTGGCAACCCGGTGCTGTCCACGCCCAATGGCCGCCAGCTCGACCGCGCATTCGAGTCGCTCGCATTCATGCTGTCGATCGACATTTACCTGAACGAAACCACGCGCCACGCCGACCTGATCCTGCCGCCGACCTCCGCGCTCAACCACGATCACTACGATCTCGTATTCAACGCCTTCGCCGTGCGCAACGTGACGCGCTACAACGAAGCACTCTGGAAACGAGCGGATGAGGAGCGCTACGACTGGGAAATTTTTTCCGGTATCGGCGCACGACTCGCCGCGAAGCTTGGCCGTGAGTTCCGGTCGATGTCGCCCTTGAAGGAGGTGATTGCCAACATGCTGAACAAGAGCGGCAATCGCGAGGGCACCACGCTCGAATCGTTGCGGGCCGCGCCGCACGGCATCGATCTCGGCGCGCTGAAACCGTCGATGGCCACACGGATCGAAACGCCGGACAAACTAATCGATTGCGCGCCCGCGCCGATGCTCGACGACATGGCGCGCTTCAATCTCGATCTTGCCTCCACCGCGCCGCAAACGCTTCGCCTGATTGGCCGCCGCCACGTGCGCAGCAACAATTCATGGATGCACAATTATCATCGCCTCGTCAAAGGCAAAGTGCGCGATCAATTGCTGATGCATCCGGATGATCTTGCGGCGCATGGATTTAAAAATGGTCAGACGGTGGAACTCGCATCGCGGATCGGCATGCTCAAGGTGCCGGTCGAAGCCACGGTTGATGTCATGCCGGGTGTTGTTTGTCTTCCGCACGGCTGGGGTCACAATCGCGACGGCGCGCGCCTCACCATTGCGAACGCGCATGCGGGCGAGAGCTACAACGACATCAGCGACGAAAAATTTATCGACGCGGTATCGGGCAATACGGCCATGAATGGCATTTCGGTAACCGTGCGGGCCGCGAGGTAAAAGTCTAGCGCCTACGCGGTGTTTGGCGCCTTTCTGCCCCGAAACCCGCTCCAGTGCTAGAGATTGCATGGTGGCGCACCAATTCGTTAGCGGCGACCCGTCACCCGCCATACCACGTTGCCCACATCATCGGCCACCAGTAGCTCGCCGGCTTTATCGATTGCCACGCCGACCGGTCGGCCAAATGCGTTACCTTCCGCGCTGAGAAAACCAATGAGTACATCCATCGCCTCTCCCTTTGGTTGGCCATTTTCGAACGGCACGAAAATCACTTTATACCCACTGTGAGGACGGCGGTTCCACGACCCGTGCTGGCCAATGAACATACCGTTGGCGAAGGATTTAGGAAGTGAGTTGCCGACAGACGAGGCCAGACCAAGCGGTGCCGTGTGCGACCCGAGTGCATAGTCCGGTGCGATGGCCGTTGCAACCAAATCCGGGCGCGGCGGCTTCACGCGCTGGTCGATATGCGGCCCGAAATAGCTATACGGCCAGCCGTAGAATGCGCCGTCGCGCACTGACGTCAGATAGTCAGGAACAAGGTCGCTGCCGAGTTCATCGCGTTCGTTGGCGACTGTCCACAACGCACCCGTCTGCGGTTCCCACGCCATACCGTTCGGGTTACGCAAGCCGGTCGCAAAGATGCGCTGCGTACCGCGATCAATATCAATTTCCCAGATGGCGGCGCGGCCCGCCTCGACTTCCATGCCGCGCTCGGCCACGTTGCTGTTCGAGCCGACCGTGACATAGAGCTTGCTGCCGGCCACATTCGCAATCAGATTCTTCGTCCAATGATGGTTGATCGGCCCGGCGGGTAGATCAACCAACTTGACGCCGGGCGAATTGATGCGGGTGTCGCCGGTGACATACGGAAATCGCACTACGGCATCCGTATTGGCGACGTATAAATGCGCGCCGATCAACGCCATGCCGAATGGTGAATTCAAACCCGCAAGCAATACCGTACGTAAATCCGCGACACCATCTCCATTGGTGTCGCGCAACAGCGTGATTCGGTTCGCGCTTGGCGCACCGGCACCGGCGCGTTTCATGACGTGTTTCATGACCCAGCCCTTGATGCCCGCAGCGCCATCCGGCTTCGGCGGCGCATTGGTTTCGGCCACCAGCACGTCACCGTTGGGCAGCACATAGATCCAACGCGGATGGTCAAGGCCCGTGGCGAAGGCAGACACGAGCATACCCGCAGCGGCGGTTGGGGTCGTGCCCAATGGCCAGCCGATTGCGGGCGCGATGTTTAGCGTCGGGATCAGCGTGCGTGCAGGTGGTGGCAACGTAGGCTGCGGCCCGGTGCCGGAGGAAACAGGCAATGTCGCGGTCTCACCACAACCGCCAACGACTGCAACAATCAATATGATTGCTGCGGTCGTTTCGATCTTTCGTAATCTCGGCGAACGCATGAATTTCGACGTACGCCGAGATTCACCAATCAAAGTTTGCCCATCACCAGCAAGATGATGATGATCAGCACCACCAGTCCCAATCCACCGCTCGGCCCATAACCCCAGCCTTTGCTGTGCGGCCAACTGGGAATCGCGCCGACCAGCAGCAGGATCAGGATAATCAATAAAATCATTCCAACGCTCATATGTATCTCCTCAAAGTGGTGCGTTTATAAATCTCGATGGCAACAACGTGAATCTTCAACGCACGAACAACGCGATCAAAATAATGATCGGGATGGGGACGCCGAGAAAGAGCAAGAGTAGTGAGCGCATGTTGAGTTCCTGGTTGAGTTGGACGTTGTGGCAAAGTGGGTGCACACTCGGATCAGGCGTCTCGCTGTCGTCCGCCAATCGTTGCGCTTAAACTCGCCACAAACGCGCCGATGAGCAACGAAATGAATAGCCACAACACGGCGTACGCCGACGCTTTGCGTGCTTTTTCCGCTGCGTCTTTCACGGTTGTCTCTGCCGCGAGCCGTTTGCTTTGCACGCGGCCATAGATATCGGTTACCCGTTTTTCGGCTTCCGCTTGCGAGAGTCCGGTACGTTGTGCGACCACCTTGCCGACGTATTGAAGATCGTCGGCGGGTACCGCGCCGCCGCCAAGATTGCTGGCGAATATTCGTGTGACTTCCGCCGCTGCAACGGACGGAATCGGCACGTTCATGTCGCTGCGAAACAATGAATCGACGAAGTAACCCATCGATGCGAGGTCGCCATCCGGTTTTGCCGTTGACTCGATCGCTGCCGTCGCCACGCCGCCAGCAAGCGCGGCTCCCGCCTGCGCGCCCCGATTGACGATTGACCCGATCACCGAAGTCAGCAGCGCGGCAGTCGTCAGTGTCGCCACCGCCCATGCGAGAAAGCCGTGAACGGTGTCGCGAAAGTAGACTTCATCCGTATGCGTTGCGATCCAGCGCGTTCTAAGCCTGCCCGCGATGTATCCGCCTGCGCCCGAAGCGGCCAGTTGTGTGAATGTAATCCAAACAATGGCCGTCACACCGAATGTCGTCGCACCAACACCATTGCTTGCCCATGGTGATACGGCGGTAAGCCCCAGACCAACGCCCAACATCAACAGTATTAGCGACAATGCCGCCGCCGCAGCGGCACCGGCAAATATCGCGCTCCAGGATACGGCACCGGCGTCCGCTTGCGGTGTCGTGGCGAAAGCGCCTGGCGAAACCATTGCGCGTTCTGATTCACCCATCGCTGCAACATTCAAAAGACCCATGATCGTTCCATAAGAGTGGTTGGTGAAATTATTGATCCCGAATTCAGTCGCTCGCGTAGGAATACTGCCGGATCCGCTGTAAGACAAAATCGCGTTCGATGCGCAATTGGACAACGCATCCCACCCCGCCGACGAAGTGGTATTGCAGCGCGCCTTGCATGCACGCTCTGTTCGATGGCGAACAGACGAGTTGTCGCAGGTTGAATAGTGTTTCGATTGTCCTGGCGGGTTTCGCAGGCTTTTGCCGCAGGAGGCAGGAACAGAGCCGTCATTCGGAAGTAGAGAACCTGTCCATGCGTCCATTCAATCGTATTCGGGCAATGTGGCCTTACAACGAAAGGTATCGACCATGATTGAAATCCGCAAAGGTCAGGCGCCCGCTTCACTTGGGCGCGATGAGTTCTCGGCACGGTTTCGCGCGGCCTTCAAAGATCCGGCATTCGCTGTCGAGGATCAGTCGATCGCGCGCCTTGAGGAAATCGCCTGGCAGGCCTATAGCGAGGGCCGCAAGGCACCTATCACCCAAAAGGCGGGTGCTCGATATCACGATCCGGAGTACGACCTCTCTACAGAATGGGTGGCGACGAAGAAGCGCATCGACGAGGCGCAAATGCGCTGGTCCGATCCGGCGCGCGCGTCGCGCGTGTTGCTGATCTGCGGTTCGGCGCGCAACGATGGCACCTGTCCCGGCGAGATGTCCAAGACATTTCGGCTGCTGCAAATTGCCCGCGAAGTTCTTGAACAAACCAATATCTTTCCCGACGTGCTTGACCTTAGCTTGCTCACGTCCGAATACGGTCGAAATATTTTTCCGTGCAAGGGTTGCGCGTCGACGGCGATGCCGCTGTGTCATTGGCCGTGCAGTTGCTATCCCAACCATGCGCTGAACCAGACCAACGACTGGATGGCCGAGATTTACGAGCGCTGGACGGCGGCACATGCCGTAATCATCGTCACACCGGTGTATTGGTATCAGAGTCCAAGCCCGCTGAAGCTGATGATCGACCGTCTGGTCTGCGCCGATGGCGGCAATGCCGACCCGACCGCGACGGGCGGAAAAAATGTGCGCCAGGCGAAGGAGCTAGAAATGGCCGGCTGGGATTATCCGCAACACTTGGCCGGGCGAGCCTACGGGCTAATTGTTCACGGCGATGTCGCCGGAATCGAGGGCTCGCGCCGCGCGCTTTCCGATTGGCTCGATTGGATGGGTTTCATCGATGCCGGCGCACAGGCGCGACTGGATCGCTACATCGGCTACTACCAGCCCTATGCAACCAGCCACGACGCACTCGATCAGGATGAGCCACTACAGGAAGAGGCGCGCAACGTAGCACGCGCGGTCGCGAAGGCGGTCGTTGAATTGCGTGCCGGTCGATTGCAGGCAGTGCAAGCGATACTTTCGCGGCCACGAGCGAAGTAATTCACAAGATCGACGTCAACTGGCAGCGTTTTCTCTCTCCACCTTTAAGTCATCAGGAGTGTCAATGTTCGTAAATGGTCTGGGTACCGCAAATCCATCAACGCGGTACACGAAATCGGAATGTTGGGATGCGTTCAAGGCCTCCGAGTGGTTCATGAAACTGGATAGGCGCTCGCATGCCATTGCGCAAACGGTGCTTACACGGGAAAACGGTATCGAAGTGCGTTCGCTGGCATTGTCGTCATTGAGCGAGGTGTTCCAGATTGATCCAGACACGTTGCACGCACGCTTTCTTTCCCACGCGCCGGTCGTTGCGTCCTCGGCAGGCAAAATGGCAATCGAGGAGGCGGGCATTAGGGTCACTGACATCGATGCCTTGGTAATCAGTACCTGCACCGGCTACCTTTGTCCCGGCCTGACCAGCTACGTGGCAGAACGGCTTGGGCTGCGCGCGGATATTCTCGCCTTTGATCTGGTGGGCCAGGGTTGCGCCGCCGCGCTGCCCAACTGGCGTCTCGCAGATGCCCTGCTGGCGTCTGGATCCTGCGAACACGTATTGTCGATATGCGTGGAAATCAGCAGCGCAGCGATGTTTCTTGACAATGATCCCGGCGTGTTGATCAGTGCGTGCCTGTTCGGCGACGGCGCGGGTGCGGCAGTATTGTCGAAACAGCCAAATTCCCGCCGCCGCCGGATCGAATGGAGCACCTATGCCTCACTGATCAATCCGGCCGAACGCGATGCATTGATGTTCAAGACCGAACGCGGCATGTTGCGAAATGTATTGACGCGGCCGGTGCCGCAACTGGCGGCAAATCACGCGAAGCAGGTGCTCCACTTGGCGCTGGAAAGCGACCAACTGAAAGCATCGGAAATCTCCACGTGGATCATGCATGCAGGTGGGCGCGACGTTCTGATCGCATTGCAGGCGACGCTGGGGTTGTCAACCGAAAATCTACGCTATAGCACCGGCATGCTGCGCGACTACGGCAACATGAGCAGTGCTTTCGTGTTTTTTGTCCTGAAGGCGGCAGTTGACGACCGCGCACCGGCGGGTTGGTGGTGGATGTCGTCGTTTGGTGCCGGTTTCAGTTGCCACGGCGCATTGCTCAAGGTCGAGTAGTGCAAAACAACGCCACCACCACGTTCCAGCGCCGCGTCGAGCGGGAAGTGCTGGATGAACTTTGCGTTGATGACCCGCGCGCCCAACGCTCGCGCCGGGACTTGCAACACTTGAATCGCACCATGGGAACCGTGTCAATTTTCCTGCGTGCGCTGGATCGCTCGATGAAACATTCTGTACCTCGCACAATTCTTGAACTGGGAGCCGGCGATGGGTCAATGATGCTCCGTATCGCACGGAATCGCGGCCCAAGCTGGCGTGATGTCAGGCTCACCCTGCTGGATCGGCTCGAACTGGTCAATGCAGAAACCATCACGGCATTTCACGAAATCGGCTGGACGGCAACGGTCGAGACGATGGATGTGTTCGATTGGCTGGAAAGGCCGAGTGTTGCCTGTTGGGATCTGGTGATTGCCAACCTCTTCTTGCATCACTTCCGGGCGGACGAACTCACCAAATTATTGGCGGCCATTGCGCGTTGCAGCCGGACATTCATTTGCTGTGAACCGAGACGATCATTCCTGCCGCTCGCGGCAAGCCACATGGTGGGCTTGTTGGGGGCCGGCCCGGTGACGCGCGAGGATGCAGTTCTCAGCGTTCAAGCCGGCTTCCGGTCACAAGAGTTGTCGGAATTGTGGCCAACGTCGGACAACGTGGATTGGCACTTACACGAGTATCGCGCGGGTTTGTTCTCCCATGGATTCGTTGCCTCGCGGATGAGTGTGCGCGAATGACAAATGAATTTGACGCTCTCATTGTCGGAGGCGGCCCGGCAGGCGCAACTACTGCCGTGCTACTTGCACAGGCAGGATGGAAAGTGGCCATCATTGAAAAAACGCCCTTTCCCCGACGCAAAGTTTGCGGAGAATTTATTTCGGAAACGACGTGGCCATTGCTGCGCCAGTTGGGTGTCGCAGACGAGTTGTCGGGTATCGCGGGGCCCGTCGTCCGGCGCGTCGGACTCTATGCCGGCAATGCCGTTATCACCACCAACATGCCTGGATCGGCAACGCAACATGCTGACGGCGGCCGGGCAGTGGGTCGGGAGCATCTTGATACCCTGCTACTCAAGAGGGCCGCAACCTGCGGTGCCACGGTGCTACAACCTTGGACGCTGGCTGGATTCACCTCGATTGGCGATCACTACCATTGCAACCTCGCCGAGAAATCGGGCCGACTTACGCGTGAAATTCGCGCGCTATTTATCGTCGGCGCGCACGGATCGTGGGAACCCGGACCGCTGCCGACACAGGTTCCACGCAGGCCGCCAAACGCTGCCGATCTGTTTGGCTTTAAGGCCCACTTTCTGCATGGAATGCTTCCCACCGATTTGATGCCGCTGATCGCATTTCCGGGCGGCTATGGAGGAATGGTTCACACCGATGGCGACCGCGTCAGTTTGTCGTGCTGCATCCGGCGGGATCACCTTGAATTGTGCCGGCGGCGGTGGCCACATGTGCGCGCGGGCGTGGCGGTATTGGCGCATATCAACGCGCACTGCAAGGGCGTTGCCGATGCATTGGCAACGGCAACGCTCGACCACCACTGGCTTTCCGCAGGCCCACTACGAACCGGCATTCGCAGTTTCGGCGGAGACGGCATATTCGCGGTGGGTAATGCGGCCGGCGAAGCGCATCCGATCATCGCTGAAGGGATTAGCATGGCGATTCAATCCGCGTGCTTATTGTGCGATCAACTCGTCGGGCCGCGCGACAAACCGTTGACCCGAGAGGTGCTCGACTCGGTACACAACACGTACGAGGCCGCATGGCGAAGAAATTTTTCACGGCGCATTTATGTGGCGGCGCTATTTGCACACCTGTTCATGCGCCCGCTCGGCGCGCGCATGGCAAGCGCTGCATTGCGTTACGCGCCCCAATTGCTCAATGTTGGCGCGCATTGGAGCGGCAAGACTCACGTCTTGCAGCACAACGGCAATTCCGGACTTGCGCGCTCACTCGGACACCGAGTCACCTGAATCGAAACGACGAGCCGCCACGCGACGTGCGACACACAATTACCAATCATGCATCCGAAGGAGTATTCCGTATGACGACGCTCGATACTTTGCAAGAAATACTGAAGACCAATCTGGGGCTTTCTGCCGACGCAGTTCAACCCGACACCACATTGGAAAATCTGGCCATCGACTCGTTGGCACTAATTGAAGTCATGTTCGACGTCGAGGACAAATTCAATATTACCGTTCCGATCGAACCGGCGGCATCCCGTGTACAAATGCAGACCATCGGTGAGCTGGTTGCTTACGTCGATAAATTGCGCGCCGAGCAAGACTCTTTTTCGGCTCCGAGTGTGGTGAAGGCGGTGATCGCGACATGAGGCGGGTCGCGATTACGGGCATCGGCGTCATTTCGCCGCTGGGAAATTGCGCGAGCGACTTCTTCAATGGCCTTGCTGCCGGCCGATCGGGAATTGGACGGCTACCCGAAACATTGCGAATGCAATCGAGCCGGATCGAAATCGAACCGCCAAAAACGCATATTGGCGCGTCTGTCTCATTTGACCCTGATGCGGAATATCCGGTGACACAAAGACGCATGCTGGATCGTGTCACTCAGTTTGCCCTGGCGGCAACGGCGCAAGCGATACGTGACGCTGATCTCATCTTTGATGCGACCAACCAGCATCGCACGGGTGTCTTTCTCGGCACCGGCATGGGCGGTGCCCAGACCACCGACGATGGTTACTTTCGTCTGTATGGTGAAGACTCCGACCGCGTCAAGCCGTTTAGCGTTCTGATGGCGATGAACAATGCGGCCGCGTCGTGGATTGGTATTGCCTACGGATTGACGGGACCCAATCTAACCTACTCAACCGCCTGTTCGTCGTCCGCTGTCGCCATTGGGGAGGCCGCGCGGCGCATCGTTAGCGGCGATGTCGACATGATGGTCGCCGGCGGCAGCGAAGCGCCACTCACCCGCGGCACATTGATGGCATGGAACGCATTGAAGACGTTGGCTACAGAAGACTCGGAGGATGCGAGCGCCTCATGCAAACCCTTTGCCAACAATCGAACCGGACTGGTGCTGGGCGAAGGCGCCGCTATCGTGTTACTGGAAGAATGGCAACATGCCGAAGCGCGCGGCGCACACATCCATGCCGAACTGGTTGGCTATGGGCTTAGCACCGACGCAACGCATATCACGCGGCCTACCGTTGCCGGTCAGGCAAGCGCAATGCAACGCGCGCTGGCGTCGGCCAACATGCAGCCAGCAGACATTGGATACATCAATGCCCACGGCACTGCCACGCAGGCCAACGATGCGGTTGAGACTGCCGCGATCAAGCAGGCTTTTGGCAAGCACGCCTACGGGATTCCCGTGAGTTCCACAAAATCGATGCACGGACACCTTCTTGGCGCGGCTGGAGCGCTCGAATTTGTGGCCTCGATACTCGCTTTGACCCACCAGATGATTCCGCCCACCATCAACCTCGACGATCCGGATCCGGCATGCGACCTTGATTTCGTTCCCGGCATCGCCAGACATGGCATTGAACTGAGAGCGGCGATGTCTAACTCGTTTGCGTTTGGTGGTACCAACGCGGCGCTCGTTTGCCGCTCGGCTTGATCGTCAGCAGCCGCGTCGAATTTGCGAATTCGCGGCGTCACGCATACACGACGTGGTTTGGATTTTTCGCTGCCCTACCGGATAAGGGTAGGTCAAGACGGCATGTTGGTACTTCGCGACCACGACTGAAAACGTCATCTGCCTACCATGAGCTCCACGCCCTTCCTACAAGCAACGACCAATGAGAGGTCTACTCTGTAAATGTCCGGCATCACCGGCAAACAGATACAAAACTTCCCTTTCTTCAGGAGCACGACAATGAATGTTTCCAAGGTATTGGCCTCGACCGTGGCAGTTGCATCCGTCGTCAGCGTGATCGGCTTTAGTTATGCACAAACCATCAACCCGCAAACCATCAACCACCGCAGCCCGGACAACACGACACAGACGCAAAGCGACGCCGCACTACCGTGTCAGCCGGGACCGTTCAACCCTCACCTGCCAAATTCACCGCGTGCAGGCGCAAACAATGCCGGTGTCAGCACGTCCGATTGCGCCACGAACACCCGCACGTCAGTGCAAGTAGAGAACCGCGCAATTGAGACCGTTTCGGTGCAAAGAGATACCGCAGCGCCGATTCAGCCCGCACCTGTCAATCCACCGGTGCAAGTCGCGCAACAGGACAATTCGACAAGTTTTCAGTCGACTCAGCCGCGCGATGTTCAAACCATGTCCACAGAACTCGAACCGCGCGCTGACCGCAACTGATCACCTCGTTTCCAAACGGCGGGCGGCGAATCGCGCTCTTCTTGCGCCGTCCCGCAAAGAAATGCCACGCCCCATTGCAACGTGAATTGTCGCGACGCAAATCGCGCGTTCTTGTGGACAGGTTCTATGTCAAACATGAGTAGCGCACTTGTTCCACCAGCCACGAATTCAACGCAATTGAGAAGCGAATCGCGTGCCAATCACCGCCGATCCATCATTGGCGTTGCCGTCTTGGTGCTACTGATTCCGATATATGTCTTTTCCGATCGGCCCGCCGCCAACTCATCACTCACCGCATTCATCGCAAGCCCTGCTGCCATCTCGGCCCCACCTGCGATTCCGGCGGATGCGGCTCAGATCGCGCCGCGCCTCGCCGAATTCGGTCTTGAGCGGGTGTCTACCGATGCGCGATTCATTGCCAACTGGATCGCAGATTCTCGCGACAATGGACATCGGGGCTTCGTCATCATCGATAAGAGAAACGCCCTACTGCATGTTTTCGATGTGAACGCCCGTCTACAGCAGTCAAGCGCGGCACTGATCGGCTCGGCAAAGGGTGATGATTCTGTTCCCGGCATCGGATCTAAACCGATCACGCAGGTGCGCCCGTCGGAAAGAACCACGCCCGCGGGGCGCTTTGTGGGCCAGCGCGGCCGAAACACGACAGGTGAAGATGTGGTATGGGTGGACTACAACGCTGCCGTCTCAATGCACCGTGTACGTGCAACGAATATGAGGGAGAGGCGGCTGGAGAGGCTCGCCACACCGACAATCAACGACAATCGCATCTCGTATGGCTGCATTAACGTGCCAACTTCATTCTATAACGCGCATATCAATCCCTTGTTCCAGACCCAGGGCGCAGTCATTTACATATTGCCTGAAGTAAGAGCCGCGCAGCAGGTTTTTGGTGCGTACGCCACCACTGCAACCTCACGAGATGAAACGCCACGCTGAGCAGCAATAGCAGCAACGCCGGAAGACAAAAGAGCCTCCCATTGGGAGGCTCTTTTGCAGGGAATTGACCGATTCGCCAGCCGAGAAATCAAATCTTTACGACAGCATCTCTGCCAGCCGGCGTTATGCCCGTCGAGTAAATCTGACTATTCCCAGTAGGGCTGACGTTCGTAGTACTTGTAAATGTCACGGTTCCATTTCTCATCTGCCATCGAAGGCCAAACATCCGGATCAAATCCAGGTGCCGCCTCCAATCGCTCCTTGGTAACGTCCAGAACATACTCGTTTTCTGCCTGATCGTAGCGGAGTGCACTAAACGGGATGGCAAACAATTTTTCGCCCATGCTCAGAAATCCGCCGAACGACACCACGGCATAAGCCACTTTTCCAGTACGGGGATCGATTACCACTTCCTTTACGTCGCCGAGGTTGTCGCCCTTTGGATTGACCACGTCTGTGCCAATGATGCTCGATGCTTTGACGGGTGAACTTGAAAACGCTTGCAGTTGATTCATTGTCATTCTCCTGTTGCGGATTAGTTGGAAACAGGAATCCATCGCAGACATGATGCCGACCGGGGATCAGGTGATTGAAAAAATGCCCCCGATGAATTCCAATGCGAAGCGTAGACGGAAGAATTTTTTTGCACGGTGCGAGAGCGCACATAGCGAGAACATTTTGTGAAAATAAATATGGGTATTTGAGTGAACTATTTTGAAACATGAGATGCCAATTTCTAGAGGCGCTCGTGAAAATATCCACGTTTGCGCGCCGGAAAAAACCAGTCGGGTGACTGGTTTTTTTCGGTATCCGTAAGAATTACTGCACGCGGCGCTCGACCGTAATTTGATCCACTTCGACGCGGCGATTCGGTTCAAGACAATTGATGAGATCGACACGCTTCTTGTCGTTGCAAACCACCACCGGATTACTCTCGCCCTTGCCGATGGCGTTCAGGCGATTCGGGTTGATTCCCTTGTTGGTCAAAAACGCTTTGACCGCATCGGCACGAAGTTGCGACAGCGCCATATTGTATTTATCGCTGCCGAGACGATCCGTGTAGCCGGTAATCGTGACGTTCGTTACCTGCGCATTGCGGCTCATCAGTTCGGCCGTTTCATCGAGCTTAGGCTGCGGCATGCGCAATACGGAGCTGTCGAACGCAAATAGCTCGGTTGACGAAAGTGTATAGCGTTCAAAACGTGCGGGTGGCGGAGGCGGCGTTGGCGCGACCGTTGGTGCCAAGGGCGCGATTACGTTGGCCGGAGGTGGTGCATAGGCTTCTGGTGCCGACGTTTGCGCGACCCGGACAATCGGTGTCGATGCGCGCGGCGCGTCAAACGCGTAGGTCAGGCCAATGGTCAGAATATTGGTATTGGCACGATCAAATTTGAAGTCGTTGCCGCGCAAATAGCTATGCGCGCGGCGGGCATCAACCTGCATGCCCCAACGGTTGTCAAAAGCGTATTGAAAACCAACACCCGCGTTCACGTAGCCGGAAGAATCGTCCGCGCGAAGTGTTGGAGAATTCACTTTGTCATATTCAATACCCGCACCGATCAGCACGAATGGGCGAAAGCGTTCGCGAGTAAACATGTAGAGGCCATCGACGCCGAGCGTGTTTTGCTGATAGCGCAAACCGGCATGGCGGGCGCGCGTATAAGTTGGGCCAAATTGAATATCCCACATGGGCGAAACGGCCTTTCCAAAGCGCAGTCCCACGCCTTCACCATTGCGCGTGTTGCCGAACTTGTCGTCCGGGTTGGTCACGTTGACGCTGGGCAACAAGTACCACGATGGGTTGTAATTGCTGGACGGATAGCTAAAGTCGCTACTTTGCGCGAGTGCGCTGCCGGTGGCGGCACTACCAAGCAGTGCAACGGTGGCGGCGACTATTTTCAGGTTGTTCATTGTGGTCTCATATGATTGACAAGGTTGTCTCGACGGCGAGTTCGCATTGTTGGCGATGTCTCGGCGTGGCAATGTCGGACAAATTGCGGGAAATTTGTAGGATTACTTCGCATCCTTGCGCAGCGGAAATCGCCAGCGCATCTCGTCGCTGTGACTTATGAGGCAAGCCAATTGAAATGCCGGCGTGCTGCCGGCATCAAGCGTCGAATGGGTGACGACTCGGCGAACCCGGTCGTCACCACTCAATAAAACTATCGGCGGGGCACGGGTGCAGGGACGATGACAACGGTGTCGCCGCCAGTCTTGCCTTTGTCGCCTTTTGCGCCCTCCACACCTTTTGCGCCCTCCGCGCCGGCAATGCCTTCCGATCCGGTCGCACCCGTCGCACCGGTTGCGCCGGTAGCACCTTTTTCGGCCGTCGCACCTGGAGCACCTTGTGGTCCGGCGGGTCCTGGGACGGGTACGTTTACCGTATTTGCGGGCACAACTACGGTCGCGCGTTCACAGGCATTTAACGCAAGCGCTGACACGACCGACACCACCAAAATTGAATATTTCATCTCGACTCCTTCAGAAAAATTGAATTGCCACAGCGCGCGGTATTGCACACCGTTGGCCGATTGCCGCGCCAAAAAATTCATTTGCAATTGACTGCAAGGCACATGGCGCGCTACTTCTTGTGTTTGCGGTTTTCCTCTTTGCTGCTGTCGTCATCGTCTTTCTGTTCATCACCGTCTTTCTTCTTGTCTTTTGATTTTTCGCCGGCCGGCTTTGGTTCCTTGTTGCGCGCAATGTCGGGCGGTGCGCGCTTGCTATCCGCGGCCGCTGGTGGCGCAACAGGCACCTGGCGGCGCTCGGCCTTGCCGCGTGGCTCCTGTGGCCCTGGCGGCGCTGCCGCCGCCGGTGGTGGCGGTGGCTCCTGAACATTTGGTTCGACCCGGCCCCGTTGATCAGGTCGAGCGCGTTGTTCCGGCACAAACGGCGCGGCTTGCGGGACCGCAACCGGTGGCGCGGCGGGCTGCTCACGTTGCTCCCGTGGCTCACCCCTGCCACGTTGTTCCGGTGATTGTGGTGGTGGAAGCGCACGTTGCGGCGTCGGCGTTGGCGGCGGCGTTGCCTGTCCGCGAGGTTCTCCACGAGCGCGAGCATCGGGACGTCCGCGTTGTTCGGGCGCCGCAGTGGCCGGCGTGTTCGGTGGTGACGGTGGCGCATTGATGGCGGGGGTTGGTGAACCTGCATTGGCGGTATCACCTCGACGGTTCTCCGCTTTGCCACGACCATTGCCAACTCCCGGGTTGCCGTCTGGCGAACCCACACGTGGTGGGAGTACCGTGGGCGGTGTGACGCTCGCCGGCACGACGACATTGACGACGGGTGCCGGTGCGGCAGCAATCGGCTTCAAATCGCGACGTGCGTTGTTGTCGAGTGGCCGTCCAGGTTGCGCGGTCAGTTGCGATTGCTGTGCCGCGAAACCGGCGTGCGCAGGCGCGGGTGCCGTACGTGCAACCACGCGGCGCTCGAACGCGCGACTGGGCGGCTGCCCACCTTGCGGCGACGCGCCATGGATGCTGCGGGCCGTCGGTGCCACTTGCGGCACAAACGCCACGGGTGCGTTGACAATTGAATCAGCCGTCAGACGCACTCCCGACCTCGCCGCCTGTTGCGACTGCACAAATGCGGTGGTCGGCATGGCAATCACCGCCCCGGCAACGCGGCGATTGGCGTAGACCACGTTGGTGACGTTTGAATTGTTGTAGGTGTTGTTAATGATGGTGGTGTTGATCACCGTATTGCTGCGATTGATGTTTTCAAAATAGCCGCGGCTCACGTTGTAGGCAGGGCGATAGACCTCGCGCGGTGCCAGCGGAAACCACGCGACGCCGCCGACGTTGCCGCTCGAAATGGTGAGTTGAAAATTGTTGCCACCGACAAAGGCAACCAACGCAGGCGCGTAATACGCGCGGCTGCGAGACGGGCCAGGCACCCAGCCCCAATTCCCGCCGAGATTGGTCCAACGACCGTAGTGCGATACCGCATAGCCCCACGGCGCATCATCGATCCAGGTCCAGCCCCACGGGTCGATCCATGCCCAGTGACCATCCCGGTAAGGTGCCCAACCGACCGCAACACGGCTCGGATACCAGACGTTTCCCCAGGTTGCATCGCTTCGCCAGGTGCCATTGGTGTCAAGGTCTTCATATCCCACAACGTCTTGCGACACATAGCGTGCCGAGGCAGAATTGTCATACCGGCGATCACGATCCGTCGCCCAACGATCAAAGTCATCGGCACGCGGCTGAGCGATGTAATCGTATTCACGCAAGCCGATTCCGGTGAAGCGAAATGATTGCCGGGAATCGATCACATACGCGGCACCCTCGCCATACGCTTCGCCCTGCCCTCTGCGCACATAAATTTCGGTGGCATTGCCATCGGGATCGACCTCGATCCGGTATTCGCCCGGCTGCCGAAGTGTGAATGCAAGATTTGGCGTATTGATTTCCAGCGCCTGATTGCGCTCAAAACGGCGCACACGAACCTGCAATGTGCCTTGCGTCAATTGCAGTTGAACGATCTGATCGTCGAGATTGAGGATGGAAACGCCGGTTTGGGCATTCATGCGAATCACCGCACCGCCAATCTGGATTTCGGCGCGCGCGCGCGATTCAGTCCAAAGCCGATCACCGGTGGTGAGAGGCCGATTGATGCGCGCCTGCACCCAATCGTTCTCTCCCGCCGGTGAAAAGCTGATGTCACCCGAGGCGTAGCCGAGGCGGGCCACGCGTGAGGGCGGATCAGCGCTCGCCCCGCCGCTGACCACGGCACCGACAAACCCTGCGATAAATACCAGCGCCCGAAGGCCCAACGATGCATGTTTCATTTGATTCCTTGGTGTCGCGGGAAGTCGATTTCGAACCGGTCAATTTGGCTCGAACAAATGGGTCAGGGCAGGTTTACAAACCAGCACCACCGAATGTGATCGATGCAACATACGGCACATGACACGGGCCGTCCGTTCGGTAGCGCACGCATCGCCAAAAAATGGAAAATTGTTATCGCCTATCTACGAGTCGAGTTTGAACTAACGTTTTACCAACGCAAGTCGTCCGCTGATCTGTGGGCAAAAGTTGTCCTGTGCCGTAAATCTTGCGGTGATGCCGGATGGGTTGGCTTCGATTTCAATCATGTCGTACGAGCCGGTGAGTCCCGGGCAGCTGTAGGTGCCGGTCGACGAGCCCATGCGTCCACTCTGGCGATAGTTGCCGCTGTAGTTGCAGAT
>JANPBQ010000066.1:0-20465 GCA_031430555.1 Betaproteobacteria bacterium | reverse complement strand
AGTCTTGGACGCTCACTCAAGCGGTGCCGGTGTGCGCGTCCCACGCGGACGTACCTGAAGGCATCCGGTGGGCGCCCGCCTTGAACCCCAGGTTCAAGCGTGCGGATCTAAGCGAACCCTCAAGCGCCATGTCGTTTCGCGCCACCCATTTCAAACTCCACTCATTGCGATCATGGCCTGCTGGTTGATGAAATCCGAGCCGGAAGAATTTTCCATTGACGATTTGGTCAAGGCGAAAAATCAGTCGGTGCCGTGGTTCGGCGTACGCAATTATCTCGCGCGAAATTTCATGCGCGATCAAATGAAACTCGGCGACGCGGTGCTGTTCTATCACTCGTCCTGTCCCGAGCCGGGCATCGCCGGTTTGGCGCGAGTGGCGAGCGCGGCGTATCCCGACGAAACGCAGTGGAAAAAGAAAAGTAAATATTTCGACCCCAAAGCGACGAAAGAAAATCCGCGCTGGATGCTGGTGGATGTAAAGCTGGAAAAGAAAACGCGGCTGCTGTCGCTCGCCGAAATGCGCGAACAAAAATCGCTCGCCACCATGACCATCCTGCAACGCGGCAACCGGCTCTCGATCACCCCGGTGACGCCGGCGGAATTGAAAGCGGTACTCGCACTCCTCAGGGAGACGTTTTGACCGCGCGGCGCGCGCCGCAAAATCTGATGCGATGATTCGCGGCCTCATCATTCTGCTCAGCTTTCAAGGGGCGGGCGAGATACTCTCGCGCTTGTTCGCTTTGCCGGTGCCGGGCCCGGTCATCGGTCTGGTGTTGCTGCTGATCTTCCTCATTCGGCGCGGCAAAATCGACGCGCCGATCGATACCGTAGCCGCGGCACTCACCAAACATCTAGGCTTGCTGTTCGTGCCTGCCGCTGTCGGCGTGGTGATGTTTTGGCCGCAGTTAAAGGCGCATTTCTGGGCGATCAGTATCGCGTTGATCGTGAGCGTGACGGCGACGATTGCCGTGAGCGCCGCCGTGTTGCGATTCTGGCCCGGCGGCAAGTCCGGATCATGACGCAATCGCTGCCGATCGCCGAAATCTGGGTTTACCTAGCCGGCAGCCCGCTGTTCGCGTTGCTGCTGACGCTGGCCGCGTATGAAGCCGGTGTGACCATTTACGAACGCGCAAATCGTCATCCGTTTGCCAATCCGGTCGCCATCGCCATTGTCATTGTGGCGCTGACAATTTCGCTCATCGAGATGCCCTACGCCACGTATTTCGAAGGCGCGCAATTTATTCACTTTCTGCTCGGCACCGCGACGGTCGCGTTGGCAGTGCCGATCTATCAATGCTGGAGTGCGCTGCGCGGCAGAGTATTGCCGTTACTGACATCGCTACTGTGCGGCGGCGCAGTATCGATAGTAAGCGCCGTTGGCATCGCCCGATTGCTCGGCGCAGACAGCACCATTCAGAAAGCGATGATCGCGAAATCGGTGACGGCGCCAATCGCCATGGGTGTCGCCGAACGGATTTCCGCCTCACCCACGCTAACGGCCGTGTTTGCGGTCTCCACCGGCATCCTCGGCGCGATCATCGCGCGCTATGTGCTTGATGGCTTGCGCATGACCGCGTGGTGGCAGCGCGGCTTTGCCATAGGTGTCGCGGCACACGGGCTTGGTACCTCGCGAGCGCTATCAATCAACGCCGAGGCCGGTGCCTTCTCGGGGCTCGCGATGGGCATGCACGGGGTCGCTGGCGCCGTGCTGATTCCGCTCGTTGCCGGCTGGATCGGTTAGTGGATCCGTCGTTCTGGCTGATCTATCTCGCCGTCGGCCTGTTTGTCGGTTTCTTCGCGGGGCTGCTCGGCATCGGTGGCGGCTCGGTGATGGTGCCGATCCTCTCGCTCACCTTTGCCGCACAGGGGTTTTCGGGCGATCACCTGGTGCACATGGCGCTCGCCACCTCGATGGCCACCATCATTCCCGGCGGCATCGCCAGCGCGTGGATGCATCACCGGCATCAGGCAGTGAATTGGCCTATCGTCAAACAATTGTTGCCGGGAATTTTAGCGGGTACCTTTTCCGGTGCGGTGATCGCACACTTTTCCAGTACCGCTTTTCTGAAAACGTTTTTTGTCGGCTTCATTTGCTTTCTGGCGGTGCAGCTTTTGTTCGACTTGAAACCGAAAGGCCGGCACGCTCTGCCGGGTGCTAAAGGCATGTTCGCGTTCGGCGCGACCATGGGTGTGATTTCAAGTTTCGCGGGCATCGGCGGCGCGATTCTGTCGATTGGGTTTCTCACCTGGTGCAATCTGCGCATGCATGACGCGATCGGCACGGCGGCGGCGATTGGTGTGCCCTTGGCGATCGCCGGCACGATTGGATTTATCGCGACCGGGATGTATGACCAAGGGTTGCCACCGTTGAGTCTCGGCTATGTGTATCTGCCCGCCTTCGCCGGCATCGCCGTCACCAGTTTCCTGATCGCGCCCCTCGGCGCCAAGCTCGCGCACCGGTTGCCGGTGGCGGTATTGCGTCGGATATTTGTGGTGTTTCTGGTGGCGCTGGCGGTGAAGATGGCGGTGTCGGTTTGAGTCTGAAACCCTAGCACTGGTGAGGTGTTCAGGGCGTTTTCGGTTGAAACGCCGCGACAGTGCTTGGGTTTGTCCTCAGGGTACTTCTATTGATCCGGCAACTAAATATGTTGAAGCGCGCCCTTTCCCCGCGTAGGCGGGGAGCCAAGTTTTCTGCAATTCCGCTACGAAACTTGGCCCCCCGCCTACGCGGGGGAAGGAAATAATTGCAGTCAGTTCAACATGTTTAATTGCCGGATCAATAATTACCCCGTCATCCCGGCGAAGGCCCGGATCCAGACTTTCGTAATTCACTGATTTTGCGATGGGCTGGGTTCCGGCCTTCGCCGGAACGACGGACATTTGAGGTTTTTAGAAGTACCTCTTGGGTTACCTAGTTTTAGCAGGACTACTTTCCGTCAATGATCGGTGTGGACATCGCGCATTGAAGAGCGGCACACCTGATTTCAGAGGTGTACTTGCAGACTTCAAATGGGGAGTGATAATTGGGAACAACGCGTTGATTACTTGGGCACAATTCAGAAGTACCGTATGAAATTGATCATCGTATTCACAAACATAGACACCTTTTTATGTGTCGAATTCTAGTTATGGCTTCCATACAAACGTATGGCTATTTATATTGCCGAATGGTAAACTCTGCGAATGGCAGGTGTGCACTTCGATTGGGACCCAGAAAAGGATGCTGAAAACCAGCGCAAGCATGGTGTTTCATTTGGGCGCGCGCAATACGCTTTTGCTGACCCGAAGCGTGTGATTGCCAAGGACGCTTCCCACAGCCAAACCGAGGACCGGTATTACTGCTTTGGCGAAGTTGATGGCGGCGTTCTCACGGTGCGGTTTACGTATCGTGCTTCGGTTGTTCGAATAATTGGCGCTGGCTACTGGCGCAAAGGAAAGGCTACTTATGAGCGCGAAAATCAACTACACGAATGAGCCCCTTGGTCGGCTTCAAGTGATCCCAGATTTCCTTCCGTCGCCTGAAGAATTGGCATTTCGAGAGGAAGGCGTGAAAGTCACATTGGCCCTCAGCAAGAAAAGCATCGACTTTTTCAAGTCCGAAGCGACAAAACATCAAACGCAATACCAGCGAATGATTCGTCGTCTGATAGACGCGTATGTTGACGCTCAGGCCCTAACACGTCGCTCAAGCGGACGCGCCACAAAGCGACGCGCCGTTTAGCTTGGTCGTTGGACGTCACTATTGGGATAGGAGTGCCACATGATCCGAGGCAGTTGCCTCTGCGGCGGTGTTCAATTCGAGTTTACTCGCCCAGCTGGGTCGTTCGAACTCTGCCACTGTAGTCGGTGCCGCAAGGTCAGCGGCTCAGCCTACAGGGCAGGCTTGCTAATCCAAGGAGCGGATTTCCACCTAGTTGAAGGGAAAGAACTGATCAAGACATTTGAAGCACCAGTCACTGAAGCTCCGCCTCCTTACCGCCAGTGCTTCTGCGGTCGCTGCGGATGTCCGGTGCCGATCCAAACACACGTTGACTCGTGGTTCGTGCCAGCAGGTTTGCTGGATGATGATCCGAAAGTAAAGCCAGACAAACACATCTATGTTGAGCTCAAGGCTCCCTGGGACACGATCACAGATCAATTACCGCAAATGACCAAACAGGACATTCGGGCGCTTCGGGCACGCGCATCGCAGGCCAAGGCATGAGTTCCGTCCAACTATGCGTTCAAGCCGACGCAGCCGCTTCGCGGCTGTTCCCTCGCTGCGCTCGGCGCGGCTGAACGCGGCGTTAGGCATCCCATGACGAGAGACGTGGCTCCCGATTCTTTTGTGGCAGAACTTCGCAGATTCATTCTCACTTACGCCGAGCATGATTCAGACTGCCCAGGCATCGAAGCGAATGCCTGGGAGGAGCAACGTAGAGTCTGTGTAGGTCGGCTTGCGCCACGTCTTGATGAATTGCTTGAAACTCTTGAGCAGCGCCTTGCCAACGGCACAGGGAAAGTGACGCATGCCTAACTCGTCGCTCAAGATTGCTCCCTTCGGTCGCGGGGCGCCCCCAAAGCGCTCTGTCTTTTACTTCGTTCGTTACGCCGCGCATGCCACTTGATCAGTCACTCGTTGATGCCGCCATCCACCAAGCACTTGCCCGGTTTCCATCTGGCTATGCAGGCGCGGCAGCAATTCGGACGGAGACCGGGCAAGTGCTGACCAGCGTCTGTTTTGATCCGCCGAACGCGGGAGCCGGTCTGTGTCATGAGGCGGGTGCCTATTGCGAGGCCAACCGGCTTGGCGCTCGTGTTGTCGCGTCAGTATGCGTGTCGCGCAGCGAACCCGCCAGGCCATTCCTCATCCTCGCGCCTTGCGGTATCTGTCAGGAACGCCTTGCATTCTGGGGGCCCGATGTCGAAGTGGCCGTTGCGGTGCCAGGAAAACCAAGCGAGTGGCAATCAAAATTACTTTCCGAGTTGCAGCCTCACTACTGGCGCAACGCAGTCCGCGACGCCGGCGAATGAACGACTTGGCCACTCTCGCGCACTACCCGCGACGCGCTGCCTGCCTTGATTCGTTGGCGCCATGAAAATCGACTTCGCCGCACGCCCGCTTCGTTGCAGATCGGCATCGAACATCGGCTTCCGAACCGCTCACGCGCGATGCCGCCCAATGTCAGCAAAGTGATTCACTCCTTGGACCATGTCGTCGTCTTCGATGGCGTATGCAATCTCTGCGCATATTCGGTGAAATTCATCTTGTCGCGTGAGGCCAACCCGATACTCCGATTCACGCCACTCCAATCCCCTGCCGGCGCGCAACTCATGCGAGACCTTGGCTTTGACGCGAATGATGCGAAGACATTCGTCCTCATCGCGGACGGGAAAACGTATGTGAAATCCGATGCGGCGATTCACCTGTCGCGCTACTTTTCCGGCGCGTGGGCGCTGCTCCGTGTACTCAAGATCATCCCCCGACCGATTCGGGACTGGGCCTATGATGTCATCGCAACCAACAGATATCGCTGGTTCGGGCGCAAGGATTCCTGCATGGTGCCGACGCCCGCGGTCAGAGAACGATTCATACATGACTGGCCGAGACCCTAGTCCATTGATCACGTCTTTCGCGTCAGTCGCCGGAACCCGACAACATCACACCGCCGCACACCATGAACCTCAGCGCCCTTCGAAAATACGCCTTGTCATTGCCTGAAGTTACCGAGCAGCCGCACTTTCAATTCGGCTCGTGGCGCGTGCGCGGCAAGATCTTCGCGACTTTGCCGTCGGGTGGCACGCACATTCACGTGTTTGTATCCGAACAGGTGCGCGAGGAGGCGCTCGCCATGTATCCGGCGTTCATCGAAAAATTACTGTGGGGCGGCAAGGTCGTTGGGCTGCGTATCGTGATCGCGGCAGCACCGGCCGCATTGCTGAAGTCTCTGGTGCATCAGGCGTGGGCTCATAAAGCGCCCAAGGGATTGCAGGACACGCGGCCATGAAACGCGGTGAGAATCTGTTCGCGGTCGATCAAAATCAATAGCCAGAGAACATCGCCGCGAATTACGCCGTTCGGTGCCGTCCATGGGCGATACGTGGTCTATTTTCATGGCGTGCCGGGTGCACCGGACGAATGTCGAATTTTTGACCACGCAGGAAAAACACGCGGCTTGCGATTTATTTGTGTCGACCGCTTTTCTGTCGATGCGTCGATTGAAGGCGAAGCGTATTACCAATTCCTTGCCGACGAAATCTCGAAAGAAGCCGCCGGCCAGCCCGTGGATGTCGTGGGATTTTCCATCGGCGCCTTTGTCGCGATGCAGACCTGCCGCTATTTGCCCGATAGCGTCAAAAGCCTGCATTTGGTATCCGCCGCCGCACCGCTGGACGCAGGACATTTTCTCGACACCATGGCCGGCAAACAGGTTTTCACGATGGCGAAAAACTCTCCCGCCGCGTTTTGGTTGCTGTCAGTGTGGCAAGGATTGATGGCGCGGCTGGCACCGGGTCTCTTGTTTCGATTATTGTTTGCAAGCGCTGCGGGTGACGACAAAGCCTTGGTCAACAATCGCGAATTTCAATTGGCCACGACACGAGATTTGAAGGCGTGCTTTGTCGGCCGTGTCCGCGGTTACATGCGCGATGTCCACGCCTATGTGCGTCCGTGGAATACCGCGCCGTCGGAGGGCACGATTGAGACGCATGTTTGGCACGGCGCGAAAGACAATTGGTCACCCGTGGAAATGGCGCATTACTTGGCGCGCACGATTCCGGGTGCCGCATCGATAAAAATATTCGACGGCGCGTCGCATTACTCGTGCTTGTATCGTGCGGCCCCCGAAATTTGCGCGCGTCTGTCTGAGAAGTAATTTATCGGTAACGCGGATGCCGCGATCAATGCGGTATTTCGCCCCACCGCCTCAAATCCCGTTCCACTCGCGCATGATGCGTTCAAAAATTTCCACCGATTGATCGACGCGCGCGATTGAACACCACTCGTCGGTCTGGTGCGCGAGTTCGGGTTGGCCGGGACCAATGATGACCGTCGGTATCGTTCCCCCATAGCCGCGTTTCAAGTCCGCGCCGTCGGTGGAAAACATGATGGTTTTCGGCGTCGGGCGGCCATCGATGAATGGAGTGGCTACGTCGAAGACACTTTCGATCCACTCATCGGGCTCGGAGTAAAGCGGCGGGGTCTCGACGATTTTTCTGAGCGTGCCGAGCGGCCCGATCAGTTGTTCGATCGAGTGACACAAATGCGCGTGATCGATTCCCGGCACGGTACGCATATCAACGGTGAGCTTTGCGGAATCCGGCACCGAATTCGTATTAAGGCCGCCATGCACGGTGGCGATGTTCATCGTCGGCTTGCCCATCACGTGGTGGCAATCGACGCCGCAATGATGTTGCCAATCGAAATTTTCCAGCGCGTCGATCACTTTGCCCATTTTGAGAATCGCGTTCTCGCCCTGCTCGGGCATCGACGCGTGCGCGGTCTTGCCTTTGGTTTCAATCTCGACCCAGATCAGCCCCTTGTGGCCGATGTAGGGATAATTCGCGGTCGGCTCGGCGACGACGATGGCGCCCGCGCGGTCGAGCAATTTTTCCTGCGCGAGATATTTGGCGCCTTCGCAGCCGACTTCTTCGGAGGCCGTCAACACTAGCGTCACACCCGGCGAATTTTTCAAGTGCGGGGCGAGTTTGATCGCGGCAATCACGAATGCGGCGATGCCACTCTTCATGTCGGTCGAACCGCGTCCGTACAATCGGTCGCCGTCGGTTTCGCCATCGAACGGGTCGCGCGACCATGCCGCCATGCCGAGCGGAACAATATCGATGTGCCCGGTGAAACAGATGGGTGGTTTTTCCTGGCCGCCGCCGATGGTCGCCACTACGCTGGTGCGCGCATCGGCGAATTCGTGATACTTCACCTCGAATCCGGCCGCCTCCAGCAATCTGCCCAGATGCTGCGCGCAATCACGCTCCATCCCGGGAGGATTGATGGTGTTGAAGCGCAGCAAGTCGCGGGTCAGCGGGAGGGGGTTGTAGGTCATATGAGTTCCGTGTTGGGCGCGCTAGTGCGATCGGTGCCGGCGGCGCATCCAGTAATTGAGGCCTTCGACGATGACCGAGAAGGCAAGCGCGAAATACAGATAACCCTTGGGAATGTGCAAGCCAAATCCATCGGCAATCAGGAACACGCCGATCAACAACAGGAACGAGAGCGCCAACATTTTGATGGTCGGGTGCGCAGACACAAAATTGGCGAGCGGGGTCGAGGCGACCAGCATCAGAATCATCGAAATGACCACTGCGGTCACCATCACCCAAAGTGTGTCGACCATGCCTACCGCGGTGATGACTGAGTCGAGCGAAAAGATGATATCGATGATCGCGATCTGCACCACAGTCATGCCGAAACTCGGCAACGCCTTGACGACCGCATTGCCGCCCTCCGCAGCGCCCTCGCCGTCGGGTTCCATCGTTGCATGAATTTCGTGAATGGCTTTGACGAACAAGAACAGCCCGCCACCGACCAGAATCAAGTCGCGCCATGAAAAATCGCGCTCGAACATCGATATCACCGGGTAGGTGAGGGTGACGATCCAGGAAAGTGTCGCGAGCAACACGAGCCGGGTGCCAAGCGCCAGCGAGAGGCCGATCTTGCGGCCCGCTTCACGCTGATGTGCCGGGAGGCGATTGGTAATGATCGTCAGAAACACCAAGTTATCGATGCCCAACACAATTTCCAGCGCCGTCAAAGTGAGCAGGGAAATCCAGATTTGCGGGTTGCTGATCCAATCAAAGGCGAAAAATTCCATTTAGCGATTCCACTTGTTTTTGATCATTGAAAGGAGCATCTTAGCAAACGTGTACGAGTGCGGGCGGGGTGAGCAATGCGAAAACGTGTTTCGACGATGGCGTGCATGATGGGTGCCGCCGCGGCGCTTGCCGCGTGCGCACAAATGAGTGGCGGTGACGGACCGACTGGCGGCTTTTATCGCCCGGATCTGAACGACAACACCACCGCCCGCATCGCGCGCGGGCAAAGTGCGGCGGAGGTCACGGCGCTGCTCGGCGCGCCGTTTCATCGCGTGCGTTTCGACAACACGAAAACCACCGCCTGGGATTACCGCTACCGCGACACGTGGGGATACTGGATCGAGTACAGCGTGCTGATGGGCGATGATGGCCGCGTGACGGGGACGTTTTCCAAGCGGCTCGATCCGGTTGATCGGGAATAGGCGGGGCGGTTGTGCCGCCACGTTGACACTGGTTCATGTAGCGATTGCCGCTTAAATCATCCCGCTCGCTCAGGGTACTTCTAAAAACTCCTGTCATACCGGCGAAGGCCGGTATCCAAGTTTCGTAAACCATTGTTATGCTGAAAAAATTGGGCCCCGGCCTTCGCCGGGGAGACAGAAATGTGACGTTAATAGAAGTTCCACTCAAACAAAGTCCAGCATTGGCGGGCATCTTCAAGGCTTTTCGTCTGGAGACAGCCGCCAATGCTGGCGTTTGTTAGTCCTGTCGTCGTGCGCGAGGCAACCAATCGCGCGCATCGAGAAACACTTCCGTCACCAGCAGGGGTCTCTCACATTTCAAAAACACACTGCGCCGTGCCCAGACCGACGGCGGCAGCGCTGTCTGCACGACCTGCATCGCACGACGATATAGAGCGTGTCGCGCATCGATTTTCTTGTATTCCATCGGCAACCGAATCACGCCTGCGTCGTGAAACAACATGTCCGCCAGCGGCCGGCCGCCCAGCTTCGATAGTCCGCGCCACACGCCCCGCACATCGCGGCGCGCCACCACACTGTGCGCGAAAACCAGCGGCGCATCGCCATCGCGCAACAACACTTCGCGGACGATGGCAAATACGCGTGCGCGCAATCCCAACTCGCGGCGCTCATCCACGTTCGGCAATTGCGCGCTTTGCCGCAAACGAACGAGATTGAACTCATCCGCATGCGCAATGATTCTCGCCGTCAACGAGCCGCGCGATGTGAGCCAGGGATGCAGCGCACCGAATTTTGTGTCGCCGTGCGAGGGCGGTGCGGAGCGCCACGCGTCCGGTCCGAGCAACCGCAGCGTTCTCATGCTTTGAGGTAGTGCTGGCGCGAACCTAGCCAGCGTGCCAAGTGTTTTTCCGCATTCTCGGGGGCTTGTTTCAGCAGCCATGCCGCCGCGTCGCGTGCCGCTTCCAGCAGATCGATATCGCGCTCGATGTCGGCGAAGCGTAGTAGTGGCGCGCCCGATTGGCGCGCGCCCAAATGCTCGCCGGGTCCGCGCAAACGCAAATCCTCGCGCGCGATTTCAAATCCATCGGTGGATTCGAAAATCACTTTCAATCGCGCCCGCGCCAATTCTCCCAATGGGCTCTGGTAGAGCAGGATGCAGGTGCTGTGTTTGGCGCCGCGTCCGACACGTCCGCGCAATTGATGCAATTGTGCCAAGCCCATGCGCTCGGCATGCTCGATCACCATCAAGCTCGCGTTGGCGACATCGACGCCGACTTCAATCACGGTGGTTGCCACCAGCAATTGAAGCTCGTTGGCGAGGAACTTCGCCATCACTTCGTGCTTCTCGGCGGGCTTCATGCGGCCATGCACCAGACCCACGCGCACCTCGGGTAACATCGCCGTCAACGTCTCGAACGTTTCCACCGCCGTTTTCAGTTGCAGCGTTTCAGATTCCTCGATCAGCGGGCACACCCAGTACGCCTGCGCGCCTTCCTCGCAGGCGTCGCGGATGCGGTGCAACACTTCCTCGCGGCGCGATTCCGCGAGCAGTTTGGTGACAATCGGCGTGCGGCCCGGCGGCAATTCATCGATCACCGAAACATCCAGATCGGCGAAGTAACTCATCGACAACGTGCGCGGAATCGGCGTCGCACTCATCATGAGTTGATGCGGTTCCTGGATTTTGTCCGTCGCCGTCGCATTGATTTCACCTTTTTCACGCAGGGCCAATCGCTGACTGACGCCGAAACGATGCTGCTCGTCGATGACTGTCAGGCCCAATTTTGCGAATGTGACGCCCTCCTGAAACAGCGCGTGTGTGCCGATCGCGAGTTGGCTGCGACCACTCGCAATATCGGCGATGGCCGCGCGCTTTTCTTTCGCCTTCAAGCTGCCGGTGAGCCAAGTGACCGTGACACCGAGCGGCACCAGCAGCGCGGATAATTTTCGATAGTGCTGCTCAGCGAGCAATTCGGTCGGCGCCATGATCGCCGCCTGATAGCCGTTGTCGATCGCCTGCGCGGCGGCCAGCGCCGAGACGATGGTCTTGCCGCTGCCCACGTCGCCCTGCAACAGGCGCTGCATCGGATGCGGCGCGGCGAGGTCGGCGGCGATTTGATGCCACGCGCGGATCTGCGCGCCGGTCAAGGCGAAAGGCAGCGATTTTTTCAACTGCTCGGTGATTTTGTTCCGGGCGATCAATCGCGGTGCCGATTTCGCGTCGCGCGCGGCGCGGGCTTTTTTCATCGCCAATTGTTGCGCGAGCAATTCATCGAATTTTATGCGCCGCCACGCCGGATGGGTGCGCTCAGCCAAGCTCGCGAGCGCAGCATTGGACGGCGGGCGGTGCAGCGTCAACACGCTCGCGGCAAAATCGCGGAGAGATAACTTTTCTCGCAACGATGCCGGCAAAGCATCGTCGAATTGATGCGTGGATTCAAGCGAGGCGAGTGCTCGATCGATCAGTCGCCGCAATTGAAATTGCGAAAGCCCCGCCGTGGTCGAATAGACCGGCGTCAGCGCTTCCGGCACCGGATCACCGGCGTTGACGATGCGATAGCGCGGATGAACCATCTCGGCACCGAAGAATCCCGCGCGCACTTCGCCGAACAATCGCACGCGTTTGCCGACGGCGAGCTGCTTGACCTGGCTGCCATAAAAATTCAGAAAGCGCAGACAAATAATCTCGTCGCCATCTTTCGCCTGCACCACCAGTTGACGGCGCGGACGGTAGGTAATTTCCGTGTGGATGATCTCGGCTTCGAGCTGGCAGGCGACACCAGGAAGCGCATCGCGCACCGGTGTGATGCGGGTCTCGTCTTCATAGCGGATCGGCAAATGCAGCGCGAAATCCCAATCGAGTTTTAGATCGAGTTTGGCGAGCTGCGCGGACAACGAAGTTGTCCGGCCCGCCGCGCTTTTGTCGGGCGCGGCCTTTGGGGCTTCCTTCTTGGCGGGCGGGCGGGCCAACAGCCGGTTTCAGCGTTGCGGTCGAATCAACCGGCGCTTTGCCCGGAATCGGGCGGCGTCAGCACCATCACACCCTCGATCTCGATTTCGGCCCCGCGTGGCAACGACGAAACCCCGATCGCGGCGCGTGCGGGATAGGGCTCACTCATGTAGGTCGCCATGATTTCATTGACCTTCGCGAAATGACCCAAATCGATCAGGTACACATTGACCTTGACCAGATCCGCAAGCGATCCCCCGGCGGCCTCGCATACCGCGTGCAGATTATCGAACACGCGCCGCACCTGATTCTCGAACCCCGTCACCAAGGTCATCGTCGCCGGATCGAGCGGAATCTGACCGGATAAATAAACGGTGTTGTCGACCTTGACGGCCTGCGAGTAGGTGCCGATCGCGGCGGGTGCGTGCGGCGTGGAAATAATATTTTTCATTCGCTCTTCGCTTTCAAGTCTTTGGTCGCCCCGGATTTTACACGTGTGAGTCGCACGACCTCAGGCATATGCCGCAACTGGCGCAGGACGCTGGCCAGATGAATGCGGTTGCGCACTTCCAGCGTGAATTGCATGACCGCGTATTTTTGATCAGCCTTGAAATTCTGCTCTTCCATGTGGATGTGCGCGATGTTTGAGTCCGCCGTCGCGATCTCTGCGGCGAGCTTGGCGAGCACGCCGCGCCGGTCGTTGACCGTCATGCGGATATCGACATCGAAGAGGCGATCGATTGCCGGATCCCATTGCACGTCCACCCATTTTTCCGGATCAAACTTGAAGGGGTGAATTGCCGGGCAATCGTGGGTGTGAATGATGAGCCCTTGACCGCCCTTGATTTGCGCAAGAATCGGGTCACCCGGAATCGGCCGGCAGCACAAGGCGAATTGCACCGCCATATCTTCGGTGCCGCGAATGGTGATCGCGTCGCGCAATTTGTGTTCCGCCGATACCAGCTCCGAGACGGCGAACAATTTCCGCGCGGCGACAATGGCGAGACGCTTGCCGAGACCGATTTCGGAGAGCACCGCTTCTTTCGATTTGACGTGGTCGCCTTTCAGTAATTTGTTCCAGTGAATGCGACCGATATCGTTGGGGTCGAAGTTGAGCGAGCGCACCGCCTGGATCAGCAACAATTCGCCCAACTCGACGGACTCCGATTGCTGCATCGTCTTCAGGTAATGACGGATCTGTGAGCGTGCGCGGCCGGTGGTCGCGTAATTGAGCCATGACGGGCTGGGCCGACCGCCGGCGTCGGTGACGATTTCGACACGGTCGCCATTTTTCAGGCGCGTGGAGAGCGGCACATTTTCGTCGTTGATGCGCGCGCCGATGGCGCGGTTGCCGATATCGGAGTGGATCGCGTAGGCAAAATCGACCGGGGTCGAACCCTTGCGCAGCGAATGGATTTTGCCCTTGGGCGAAAACACGTAAACCTCGTCGGGAAACAGGTCGACTTTGATGTGTTCCAGAAACTCCAGCGCGTCGCCCGAGCCGGATTGGATTTCCAGGAGCGATTGCAGCCATTGGTGGGTTTTTTGCTGCATGTCCGAAAGATGCCCGTCCTCGGCATCCATGGTCTTATACATCCAGTGCGCGGCCACGCCGGCTTCGGCAATTTTGTGCATGCCGATGGTGCGGATTTGTAACTCCACCGGCGTGCCGTAGGGGCCGAACAAGGTGGTGTGCAGCGATTGATAGCCGTTCGCTTTCGGAATCGCGATGTAATCCTTGAACTTTCCGGGAAACGGCTTGTAGAGCGTATGCAGCGCGCCCAGCGCCAAATAACAGCTCGCCACATCTTTCACCACGATGCGGAAACCGTAAATATCCAGCACCTCGGAGAACGAGATGTGTTTTTCCAGCATCTTTTTGTAGATCGACGACAGGTATTTTTCGCGACCCGTCACCGTGGCCTCGACGTTGAATTCTTTCAGCCGGTGGGTGATCGCATCGAGAATCTTGCCGACCACTTCGCGGCGGTTGCCGCGCGCCGCTTTAACGGCTTTTTCGAGTACCGAGAAACGGTTCGGATGCAGATACTTGAAACCCAGGTCCTCGAATTCGTAGTAAAGGCCCGAGAGTCCCAGGCGATTGGCAATCGGCGAATAGATTTCCAGTGTCTCTTTCGCCACCCGTTCCTGCTTCGAGGGATGCACGGCACCGAGCGTGCGCATGTTGTGCAAACGATCGGCCAGCTTGATGAGAATTACCCGTACATCGCGCGCCATCGCCAGCAACATTTTGCGGAAATTTTCCGCTTGCGCTTCTTCGAGTGTCGCGAACTGCAGCTTATCGAGTTTGGAGACGCCATCGACCAGCTCGGCGACCGGTTTGCCGAAACGTTTGGCGATGTCGGCCTTGGTGGTCGGCGTGTCTTCCACCACATCGTGCAGCAGGGCCGCGATCAATGCCTGCGGATCAAGTTGCCAGCGGGCAAGAATCTTCGCGACGGCGAGCGGATGCGTGATGTAGGGTTCACCCGATTGGCGCACCTGGCCAACGTGAGCCTCGGTCGCCATCGTTAGTGCGGCCTCGACTTTTTCGAGGTCAACCGGCTTCAAATAGGCGGAAATCAGTTCCCGCAATGCGGTGGCGTGATCTTCGGCGTGGTCGACTTCAGGCGGCAATGGAGCGACCGGCAATTCTGCCGCTGTGTGATCGGGAATGGGACCCGGCGGCAGTGCCGGCTTGCGGGGGGTGCGGACGCCCGATGCGGGCGTCCGCGATGAGCCGCTGGGGGAGGGATTCGCCATGAGGTTTCATCCGTCCCAGCGACGCGTGGTTACATCTCGGCGGGAACCGGCGGCGCGGGCGGCAGCAGGATTTCCGAGCCGACACGACCGGCGGCGATTTCGCGCAGCGCGGTTACGCAGGGTTTGTCTTTGCCGGACTCGATGTATGGGGCCGAGCCGAGCGCCAACTGGCGCGCGCGGGCGGTGGCGACGAGCGTCAACTCGAAGCGGTTGGGGATGAATTTGATGCAATCGTCAACGGTGATGCGGGCCATCGTGATACTCCGGTTTTTGCGGTGAAAACAAACCCGACCGCCTGCGTTTCAGGCGGTGCGGTGTTTTCAGGAAATCAACTATCGGCTAGGAAACGAGCTGCGAATGCAGTTTGAGCTGCCGGGCGGCCGTCAAGCGCAATGCGCGAACCACCGACTGCAAATCCAGCAAAGCCACGCTAAAGTCTTCATTAATAATAACATAGTCGGCTTCGTGGACATGTTTCAAGTCTTCGCGCGCCTCGGCGAGACGGCGTTCAATCACCTCTTTGCTGTCCTTGCCACGCTTCACCAAACGTTGCCGCAGCACCTCGATGGAGGGCGGCAAAATGTAGATGAAGGTCATATCCGGGAACAGCGCTTTCACCGATCGGGCACCCTGCCAATCGATTTCGAGCAACACGTCGGAACCAGTGGCGCGGGTTTTTTCGATCCAATGTTTCGAGGTGCCGTACCAATTGCCATACACCTCGGCGTGTTCGAGGAATTCGCCGCGCGCGACCATCGCCTTGAATTCCGCAACGTCGACAAAAAAGTACTCGCGACCCGGCATTTCACCCGGCCTGGGGGCGCGCGTCGTATAGGAAATCGACAAACCGACATCCGGTTCACGTTCCAGCAGCGCATTTACCAGCGAGGATTTTCCCGCACCGGAAGGGGCGACGATGACGTAGAGGCAGCCGTTCATGTCGGTCAACCGCTATTCAATGTTTTGGATCTGTTCGCGCATTTGCTCGATCAACACTTTCAACTCGATCGACACATTGGTCGCCTCGGTAGAGACCGATTTCGAGCCCAGCGTATTGGATTCGCGGTTCAATTCCTGCATCAAAAAGTCGAGGCGTTTGCCGGTGGCACCGCCGGCCTTCAGCACCCGTCGCACTTCCGAGACGTGCGCGCTCAGGCGATTCAGTTCCTCGGCGACATCGATGCGCGACGCGAACAAAACGACTTCCTGCTTAAGGCGCTCGTCGCTGGCGCTGCCGGCCATTGCATCGGCGAGTTTTTGCGCGAGCTTCTCCTGATATGCGGCGACCAGGCCGGGCACCAATGGCGCCACTTTTGTCACCAACTCTTCGATGCGGGTCAAGCGATCACCGATGAGTACTGCGAGTTTCTCGCCTTCGCGTGCGCGCGTCGCATCGAGTTCTTCGATCGCCTTTTTCAACAGCGCCAACAACGCGTCGCGTGCGGCATCGGTGCCGAGCGCCTCGGCGGCCATCACACCCGGCGCATGCATGATTTCCCATACGGACAACGGTGTCGCGTCGAATTGCGACAAGATATGTTTCTGGGTTTCCGCGAGCACCGTCAAAGCCTCGGGATTCGGCGCGAACGACTCGCGCGTCGCCACCGGCGTGAACGTGACGCGACAATCGACCTTGCCGCGGGTAAGCGCCGCCGCCACGCGTTCGCGCATCTGCGCTTCATGGGCGCGCAAATCCTCCGGCATGCGGGTCTGGAATTCCAGATAGCGGTGGTTCACCGATTTCAACTCCAGCGCCAATCGACCACCAGGCACTTCACCGCTGACAGCGGCGAATCCAGTCATGCTTTTGATCATGGGGGCATTCGCCAAAGTGGGTTGAGAAACAAAAACCGGACAAAATCGCCGAATGTGGGTGCTTGCGGCACAATAGAGGGGTGCGGGTGGCCCGCACGACGCCCGCATTGCGCGTTTACAGGGCAAAATCAAGCCCGAACAATTATAGCGTCCGAACGCGCGGCGCATTAGCCCACCACCTGAACATGTCGACGCAATCCAATCAACCATTACCCGACGGGTATCAACTCAACAATTACACGATCGAGAAATTGCTTTCATCGGGCGGGTTTTCGATCGTCTATTTGGCGCGCGACGAAAACGGTGTGCCGGTCGCCATCAAGGAATATCTGCCGGCCGCGCTGGTGATCCGCGTTGACGGCGCCGAAGTAAAAATCAACTCAGAAGAAAACCTGGCCGTGTTCCGCCACGGTCTCAAGTGTTTCTTCGAAGAGGGCCGTTCGCTGGCGACGATTTCGCACCCGAACATCGTCGGCGTCGAGAATTTTTTCCGCGCCAACGAAACCGTCTACATGGTGATGCAGTACGTGCGTGGCCGCACACTGCAGTTTCATATCCAGCGCCACCGTCACGAATTCACCGAGAGCTTCATCCGCCGTCTGTTCACGCATTTGCTGAACGGCCTGCGCGAAGTCCATGCAAAAAAATTGCTGCATCTGGACATCAAGCCCGCCAACATTTACATCACGATGGAAGGCAAACCGGTGCTGCTCGATTTCGGCGCGGCGCGGCAATCGCTCACCTCCGACGCGCCAAAACTGCGGCCGATGTATACGGCCGGCTATGCCGCGCCGGAGCAATACGGCAGCGTCGATCAAATGGGCCCGTGGACCGATATTTACGCAACCGGTGCGACCATCTACACCTGCATGACCGGCGTGCATCCGCAGCCGGCCAGTGAGCGCGTCAAACTGGACGAGATGATTCCGGTGCGACAGCTCGCGCAGCAGGGTTACTCGGACGCCATGTTTGATCTCATTGATTCCTGTCTGATGCTGGATCATCTGGCCCGTCCGCAGACAGCGTTCGAATTGCAAAGAGCATTGATGAAAGACATCAAGGATCTGCCCGAAAGTAGTCCGGTCGCCGCCGCAACCGAGGAAGATCGCGACGACACGCTGGCGGGCCGGCTCAAGAAAACCCTGAACCGGAAGATTTTTTGAGGCCGATGAAAATGGCTCTCTTCCATCCATACGCTCCGAGTCTCGATGAAGGCATCGTCGCGAGTGCAATTCCCACGCGCGGTTTGATGGACGCCGCGAACGACCACCGCCGTTGCCGCGAAAACGGGAAACCATAATGCGTTTCACCATTTTTCAAGACAGCTTCATCGGCGGACGCAAGGTCAATCAGGATCGGCTCGCCTATTCGTATTCGAAGGACGTGTTGATGATGGTAATCGCCGACGGCATGGGCGGCCATGCGCGCGGCGAGATCGCGGCCGAAGTCGCCGTCAATACCATGACCAATCGCTTTCAGCAGGAGGCGAGGCAAACGTTGCGACGCCCGAAAGAATTTCTCGAGTCCGCGTTTCATTCCGCGCACCGCGCCATCGTCTCGTTCGCCGATCAACACGACATGCTCGAATGCCCGCGAACCACGCTGGTCGGCTGCATCGTGCAAAACGGCAAAGCCTGCTGGGCGCACTCGGGGGACTCGCGGCTCTATCTGGTTCGCAACGGCAAACTTGCGCAATCCACCGTCGATCACTCGCGTGTCCAGCAGTTGATCGAAGCCGGCGTCATCACGAAAGCGCAGGCGGCGGTGCATCCGGACCGCAACAAGATCTACAACTGTCTGGGCGGTGTGCTGCCGCCGATGGTCACGCACTCCGAGGAATGGCCCTTGAAAGTTGGCGACACCATTCTCCTGTCCACCGATGGATTCTGGGGACCGCTCAGTGCCGACGCCGTCGCCGCGCGAATCGGACAGGAATCGTTGCTTGAAGCGACACCGATATTGATGCACGAGGCGCAGAAAAAAGCCGGCGCGGAATCGGACAATCTCTCGGTCATTGGCCTGAGCTGGGAAGTGCAAGAGGATGAAGAACCAGACGGCACGGTCACCGTGACTGAGCCGATGGAGGGCTTCACGACATCGTCGATGAACGCAACCACACAGATGTCGGCGCACAAGGACGAAATCTCGGACGCCGATATTCAGCGGGCGATTGCCGAAATACAGAGTGCCATCAAGAAAGTATCGAAGTAATCGGATCATTGCGGTCGCCCGCATTTGTCCGCGCCCGCTCAATTATCATCCCCTTATCGGAAAACCATGCCCCGCTCACACCAACGCGCCGCCGATCAGCTTCGTCCGCTGTCCATCACCCGCCATTACACCAAGCACGCCGAAGGCTCGGTGTTGATCGCCATCGGCGACACTAAGGTGCTTTGCACCGCGAGCATCGAAGAGCGTGTCCCACCGCACAAAAAGGGCAGCGGTGAAGGCTGGGTCACGGCCGAATATGGCATGCTGCCGCGCGCCACCCACACGCGCGGCGACCGTGAAGCCGCGCGCGGCAAGCAGAGCGGCCGAACCCAGGAAATCCAGCGTTTGATCGGCCGTTCGCTGCGCTGCGTGGTGGACTTGAAAAAATTGGGCGAACGCCAGATCACGATCGACTGCGATGTCCTGCAAGCCGACGGCGGCACGCGCTGCGCATCGATCACGGGCGCTTTTGTAGCATTGCACGACGCGATCGGCACGTTGCTGGTAAAAGGATTGCTAAAGGAAACGCCGATCATCGACGCAATCGCGGCGGTATCGGTCGGCATCGGCGCGGATGGCCCGCTGCTCGATCTCGATTACCCCGAGGATTCGTCCTGCGAGACCGACATGAATGTGGTGATGACCGGCGGCGGGAAATTCGTCGAAATTCAAGGGACGGCGGAGGGCGTGCCGTTCTCGAAGGGTGACATGGAGAAGTTGGTGGCGTTGGCGGAAAAGGGCATTCGCGAATTAATTGCCGAGCAATGCACCGCCTTGTCACGGCAAACGTAATCCGCGTGGGTTGCGGACGCCGTAGGGCGGACTTGTCCGCCGATCCACGCAATTGCGGCGGACAAGTCCGCCCTACCTGCGTGCGAAAATTTGAAGGGTACTTCTAAAAACCCGTCGTTCCGCCGTAGGCCGGAACCCAGTCCGTCGTAACTCTTTGATATTACGTTGGGCTGGATTCCGGCCTACGCCGGAATGACGAAAAGTTGAGGTAAATAGAAGTACCCTGAAGTAGAAGTCTAGCGTTGGCGGGCCTTTCCGGCCTTTTTACCGCTGAACGCCCCGCCAGTCCTTGAAATTTACTCTCACCGTCGAGGCTAAGACCCCACCACCGCCCCATCGCTGCGCGGATCAAATCCGCCCGTCAAATCGCCATCGCGCGCCCGAATCAAGGCCCCCGCATGACCGACGCTTTCATCGAATTCGCCCAGCTTTTCCACTTCATGCCCGCGCGCGCGCAAGCCTTTGAACACGGCGCTATCAAAACGCGATTCGAGCTTCAACGTATCCGATGGATTGCCCCACGTGCGCCCCAATAACCAACGCGGTGCGGCGATCGCATCCTGCGGTGTCATGCCGAAATTCGCGATGCGCGTGAACACCGCGCATTGGGTTTGCGGCTGGCCATCGCCGCCCATGGTGCCGTAGGGCATCACGCGGCCATCCTTGAACAATGCGAGTGCCGGGTTCAGCGTGTGAAACGGTTT
>JANPBQ010000065.1:0-12024 GCA_031430555.1 Betaproteobacteria bacterium | reverse complement strand
AACACTCGTGCCAATACACTTTATTTGGCCCCCCCGCACTGTTTCGGGGGCCCAATTTTGCGTTGTACAAGTGGGGCCCCGTAACGAGTCCGGGGCGACAGTAAATAATGCTTGCGACGAACTTCAGATAGCATTCCGAGTCACGTGACAGGGTTCGTTGGCAAGGATGCCGCGCACCTTTATTACTGACGACACGTCACTACAAAGTTTTTCCGCTGGTTTCTCAAGTCAAACTTTAACCGCAACCACCAATCTCCGTTCCACGCATCAACAAGGCAAACACGCTATGAGTGAATACGTCGCCCCCGTCAAAGACATGTCGTTCGTGCTGAAGGATGTCATCGGCATCGAGCGCATCGGCAAATTGCCTGGCTGCGAAGAAGTCACGGCCGATTTGGTCGATGCGATTTTCGATGAGGCCGGAAAATTCTCCGCAACCGTGTTGGCACCGCTCAACCGCTCCGGCGATGAAGAGGGGGCGAAGTGGAGCAACGGCGCTGTGACCACACCGAAAGGTTTCAAGGAGGCCTATCGCCAATACACCGAAGGCGGCTGGAGCGCAATCAAAGGGCCCATTGAATACGGTGGGCAAGGCTTGCCGCATTGCATCGCGATTCCCGTGAGTGAAACGCTCGGCAGCGCCAACATGGCGTTCAAACTTTGCCCGCTGTTGACCGGCGGCGCGGTCGATGCCTTGGTTGAACACGGCTCGCCCGCATTGAAGGAAATGTTCCTCGCCAAAATGGTCGCCGGCGAATGGACCGGCACGATGAACCTGACCGAGCCGCAGGCAGGATCCGATCTCGCGATGGTACGCAGTAAGGCGATTCCGCAGGCCGATGGCACCTACAAAATTTCTGGTCAGAAAATTTTTATCACCTACGGCGAGCACGATTTCACCGACAACATTGTGCATCTGGTGCTCGCGCGCATCGAAGGCGCACCCGAGGGTGTGAAAGGCATTTCACTTTTCATCGTGCCGAAATTCATGGTCAACGCCGATGGCTCGCTCGGCAAGCGCAACGACGCGAAATGCGTGTCGATCGAACACAAGCTCGGCATTCACGGCAGCCCAACCTGCGTGATGGCGTATGGCGAGGAGGGCGGGGCGATCGGCTATGTGGTGGGCGAGCCCAACCGCGGGCTCGAGTACATGTTCGTGATGATGAATGCGGCGCGACTTGGCGTGGGACTTGAAGGCGTCTCGATTGCCGAACGCGCCTATCAGCACGCACTGGTGTGGGCGCGCGAACGCGTGCAGGGCCGGCCGGTGGTGCCGGTGCCGGCGTCACTTGGCGAGCGGCCGAAAGCGGTGCCAATCATTTATCACCCCGACGTGAAACGCATGCTGCTCACCATGCGCGCGTACACGGAAGCGATGCGCGCGCTGATTTACTGGACGGCGAGTTGCCTCGATATCGCCGAGCGTTCAACAGACGAAAAAGAAAAACACCTGCAGCAATCGCTGGTCGATTTGATGATCCCCATCGTTAAAGGCTGGAGCACCGAAACCGGCATTGATGTTGCGTCGCTCGGCGTGCAAATTCATGGCGGCATGGGCTTTATTGAGGAAACCGGTGCCGCGCAATATTATCGCGACGCGCGCATTTCGACGATTTACGAAGGCACCACCGGGATTCAGGCCAACGATTTGGTGGGCCGAAAAGTCGGTCGCGAAAGTGGTCAGACGATGTTGGCGTTGATTGCGGAAATGCAAAAAGTATTGCCGCAACTTGACGCCGCAGAAAACGCCAACCTGCGCGCATTCGGCAAGCAACTCGCCATCGGCATTACTGAATTGAAACGCGCCACCGATTGGATCGTCGCCATGTGGGGAAGCAATCAAGGTGCCGTGTTGGCGGGTGCCGTGCACTACCTGAAACTTGCGGGCACGGTCTGCGGCGGATGGATGATGGCGCGTTCGGCGCTGGTCGCGTCGCAACAACTTGCCAGTGGTGGTGGCGACGAAAATTTCCTCAAAGCCAAAATCATCACCACACGCTTTTATGGCGACCACATCATCACCCTCGCCAGTGGATTCGCCGACGCCATCATCACGGGGTCAGATGCGGTGTTGCAGATGGAAGAGGCTTATTTCTAGCGGGTTGCAGGCCGAAAGTAGCTGGGAAGCCTCGCCAATGCTGGGGTTTTGGCCATGGTGTACTTCTATTTACCTCAACGTTCTGTCATTCCCGTGAAAACGGGAATCCAAGTTGCGTAAACACTCGAGAAGTCACGAGAAATGGATTCCCGTTTTCACGGGAATGACAGAGTAAATAGTATGGTCCCGTGCAATACCACTATCACACTGATCGCTCAAACCAAAGAACCGAATCGTGGCCGATCCCAATACAACAACAGGTTCATCGCCCTCCGCGCTTACCATCAAAGGCCTGTTCAAAACCTTCAACGGCAAACCCGCCGTCAATAACCTCGACCTCGACATCCCCACCGGCGAATTCCACGCATTACTCGGTCCCAACGGCGCGGGCAAAACGACCACATTGAGAATTGTCGCGGGATTGCTGAAACCCGATGCGGGTTCGGTGAGCATCTTCGGCCACGATATTTCCACCGACGGCATCGCCGCCAAACGAGTCACGGCATTTCTGCCGGACGACCCTTTGCTGTATGGAAAATTGAACGCGCTGGAATATTTGGAATTTGTCGCCGGCTTGTGGAGCATCGACGCAAAATCCGCCGCAACGCGTGCGGAAGAACTCTTGCGATGGCTGGAGCTCTGGGATAACCGCAGTGAGTACATCGAGGGATTTTCGCGCGGCATGCGGCAGAAACTGGCGTTGGCCGGCGCGTTGATTCACGCGCCGAAATTGTTGATTCTCGATGAACCATTGACGGGGCTCGATGCGCACGCGGCGCGCTCTGTCAAGGACATGCTGGTCGATTTCGTCAAGCGCGGCAACACGGTGGTGCTGACCACGCACATTCTTGAAATCGCCGAGCGACTCGCCGAGCGCATTTCCATCATTCAGAAAGGCCGCATCGTCGCGCAAGGCACCCTCGACGAATTGCGCGCGCGCATGGCGAATACGGCAGCGGGTGCGGGATCCGGAGCGACGCTGGAGGATGTGTTTCTCAATCTCACCTCAACCGAATGATCGCCGCACCTGGCACGATGTTTTGGTTGCTGCGCCACGAATTGCGATTGGCGTGGCGCAACATGGGAGGCAAGCGCGGTTGGGTATTGTGGGTGGGCGGCGGCATCTTGTGGGCGTTCATTCACGTAACCGTGTGGCTGCTGTTGAATGGCATGGCCTCGCGCGGCATGACGGAATTTCCACCCGCCGCGATCGCGATGGCCGGCGCGTTATTCTGGCTGCTCGCCTCGATCATGGTCTCGCAGACGGTGGCACACGCAGTCGCGGCATTGTTCGACCGCGGTGATCTCGATCTGCTGCTCGCGTCTCCACTTTCGTCGCGCACGATTTTTGCGATGCGCGGGCTGGGTATCGCGGTCGGCGCGTGTTTTGTGCCGTCACTATTGATGTTGCCGTTCGCGCATGTGGGCTTGTTCGCTGTGCGGCCCGGGTTGCTCGGCATTTACCCGGTGATCATTTCGCTCGCGCTGGCTGCGGCCGCCATCGGCATGGCATTGACGATGACCTTGGTGCGATTATTCGGCGCACGTCGCGCGAAAACTATCGCACAAGTATCGGCCGCCGTGATGGGCGCGGGCTTTTTCCTGCTCTCGCAAGCGCAAAACATGCTGCCGCGTGCGCAACGCGAGGCAATCTTCAGTTGGGCCAAACAAGAAATGCAGCCGGGCGGCTGGCTGGCACCCGATAGCATGCTGTGGTGGCCGGTGAACGCCATGCTGGGCGAACCTTTGCCGTTGTTGATGGTATTCGCGATCGGCGCGGGAATTTTCTGGATGGTTGTGAATCTTACTTATCGGCGTTTTGTGACGGGGACGCAGGAAAGTGTTTCCGGCGGCACCACGCGCAAAGCGCAATCCACGAGCCCGGTGAAATTTCATTCGGGATTCGCTCGCGTGTTGCTGGTCAAAGAATGGAAACTGCTAATCCGCGATCCGCAAATCATTTCGCAAACACTTTTGCAGGTGCTCTATCTCATTCCGCTTTTGTTCATCGGATTTCGCAGCGAACGCACAGCGTTATTCTTGGTGCCGGGATTCGTGATGATCGCGTCGATGCTGGCCGGCAATCTTGCCTGGCTCACGATCGCGGCGGAGGATGCACCCGAATTGATCGGCACCGCCCCCGCGCCGCTCGCTCGCACACGCTGGATCAAGGCGGCCGCGGCAATATTGCCGGTGCTGGCGTTGCTGCTGCCGCTCGCATTGTGGTGGCTCACGCGCGATCCCAAGGCGGCGCTGATCCTGTTGATTTGCTGCGGCGGCGGAATGGCCTCGGCGGCGATATGCCACATCTGGAATCCGCGCAAGGGAAATCGCCGCGAAATGAAAGCACGTTATCGCGAAAGCAAGCTCACCAATATTCTTGAGACGCTGGGAACGTTCGGCTGGGCGGGGGTGGCGGTTTGCCTGAGCGGCTATTTCTGGTGGCTGCCGGTGGCGCTGCTGTTTGTAATGCTGGGGCCGGGTTCGGCGTGGCTGTTCGGCCGCAAGGCGCGCACGGAGGCGGTGTTGGCATAGATTCCCACAAATAAATCACACCAAGTGCTCAAAGGCCATCGTCAACGGAATGAAGACACCGGCGACCAGAAAAAATAGTGTCGCGGCCAATACGTTGGTGAATGTCAGACTGGGTTTGAAAAATCGTTTCATGTTGAACTCCTTGTTTCCTGTCCTCATCCATCGGCACTTGCGCCTTGATAGCCAACAGTGCCGTAATCTGGGATGTGGTACCGGTTGACCTCTTGCGACATTGCATTTGATTTCCGGCTGAATCAAATATATGCTTGCATCTCTGCAATTGAAATAGGCGAGTACGCAAACTATGACTGCAACAATGCAATACCAACTGACTGCTGCGGATCTTGAGGCGCTATTGGCGGTGACGCGCGGCGGCAATCTTGCCGAAGCCGGCAAACGACTCAATGTCGATGCGTCAACCGTGTTCCGCACCGTGCAGCGGATCGAAAAGCGGCTCGGCCAGACCTTGTTTTTGCGTTCGCGATCTGGCTACCTCGCCAATGAAACCGCCTTGCAAATCGTTGCGCACGCTGAGCGTATCGAAACCGAGCTCGAGGCCGCGCGTGCGGCCTCGCAATCGGCGAGCGACGAGGTCACGGGCATCGTGCGACTGACGACCACCGACTCGGTGCTCTACAACGTGGTCATGCCCAACCTGGCCGGATTGGCAGCACTGCATCCGCGCTTGCAACTCGAATTATTGTCGTCCTATGAGACGGCAAATCTCTCCAAGCGCGACGCCGATATCGCCATTCGCGCCACCACCCGGCCGCCCGAACATCTGGTGGGGCACAAACTGGGACGGGTCGGAATGGCGATATACGCGGCCCAGTCGCTCGTCAAGTCGGTGACCAAGGCCAAGAAGGATCCCGCTGATCTCGGCAACTATGATTGGGTTGCCGTCGACGACGCCATCCCCGAACACCCGTCGTTCAAATGGCGGCTGAAAAACTACCCCAAAGTGGTGCCTCGGTACTTCGTGAACACGCATGTTGCGATCGGCGAAATGGTACGTGCCGGGCTCGCCGTCGGCATGCTTTCCACCTACAAAACATCGGACGATCCGAATCTGGTGGCGTTGACGCCGCCGCTCGACGATTGTGCGATCGAACTCTGGCTGCTTACGCATCCCGAATCACGACATTTGCGGCGCATCTCGGCCGTCTACAGCTACTTCGCCAAAGCAATCAGCTACCAGCCACTATCAACCGTTGATTGACACAGACAATAGCCACGACCTGCCTGATTGGCTGCTTACCACCAGCGGATGACCCGCCGACGGGCTGGAAAGCGCCTCCAGCGCCGTGGAAATGCGTGCGCCGAACTCTTCTTCCGACTCGCCGCCTTCGGGCGTCACTTTCTGCGCGATCAAATGTTCGGTCTCCGCAATCGGCCGCCGGTTTCATTCGCCGATGGCACGCTCATTCAATGCGGCATCGATGTCGATCGGCAAGCCGCCCAATACACCACTGATGATCAACGCGGTTTGACGCACCCGCATCAACGTACCGCAGCGAATCCCATCGAGGCCGAGGTTCATTAATTTGATTTATTTTGCGAGCATAAATGCCTGATCGCAGCCGATATCGGTGAGCGGCACGTCAAGATCGCCGCCGCAACGCAAGCCGCGAAAACTCAAATCCGTCACGCCGTGGCGGACGAAATAGAAATTGAAGGGTTGTTGATATTGGTAGCCCATCTGCGACTTTTACTCCACTCCGATCGGGTTGCGCATCACGCCGATGCCTTCAATTTCGGTTTCCAGCAGGTCGCCGGCCTTCATGAATTCCGGCGGCGTGCGCGCGAAGCCGACACCTTCCGGCGTGCCCGATGAAATCACGTCGCCTGCTTCAAGTGTCTGGCCGAGCGAGAGATCGTGAATCAGGCGGGGAATTTTGAAGTAGAGGTGTTTGGTGTTCGATTTTTGCTTCACGACGCCGGACACGCGGCATTCAAGATTCAAGTTGGTCGGATCGATCGCATCCGCCGTGACGATGCAGGGGCCCATCGGGCAGGTGCCGTCGAGCGATTTGCCTTTGTCCCATTGCCCACCATGGCGGCGCTGGATATCGCGCCAGGTCACGTCGTTGATGACGGTGTAGCCGAAGATGTGGCTCATCGCATCGGCCTCGGAAATATTCTTGCCGCCCTTGCCGATGATGACGCCGAGCTCGACTTCCCAATCGAGTTGTGTGGAAACGTTGGCATCGCAGGGAATCGAGTCGTAAGGTCCATTGATGGCGGTCGGCGCTTTGGAAAAGAACACCGGCCATTTCGGCAGTTCGCGTTTGTCTTCGAGCTTCGCGCCGCCTTCCTCGAAGTGTTCCAAATAATTCCAGCCGACGCAAAACACGTTTTTCCGCGTGCGCGGGATCGGCGATTTCAGCAGTGCCTTGTTGAGCAGGATCGAATCGGTTTTCGGCGCGGCTTCGATGTCGCGCAACAGCGCCATCGTGGCCGCGCCGCCCTCGATGATGTCGAGCATCGTGCTCACACGAAGCGCGGATTGGCGCGCCTTCGCTTCGGCGGCGATGTCGAGTATTTGATCCTTGGAAATCAAAATGCCAGTGGCGAGGCTTGCCGTGCCGGTGAGTTGGTATGTGACGAGGCGCATGCGTGTCCTTTGAGTAGCGGGTTAGCCGTAAAGCGATTCGAGATTGGCCAAGGGGTGCGGACGCCCATTCCAGCGCGGCGCGAAAAATGCGGCGACTGCGTTTTCCTGAACCGCATCCAGCGTGGCGGGGTTCCACTGGGGATTATTATCCTTGTCCAGGATCACGGCGCGAATGCCCTCCATCAAGTCGCCGTGCTCGAAGCAGTGATAAACGATACCGAGCTCCATGCGGAAATTCTCGGCGAGCGATTGCTTGCCGCCGCGATTGATTTGTCGGCGCGTGACTTCCAGGAGTGTCGGAGAGCGCTTAGCCAGAATCGCCGCGGTGTCTTTCGCCCAGTCCGGGAATTGGCTTTCGGTTGCCAACGAGGCCACCATTTCAGCCACCGATTTCTGTGGTGAAAAATGCCGGTCGATTGCCGCTTGCAGCGGTTCGAGCGTCGGTGAATCGGCGGGGGCCGTTGTGTGCGATTCGATCAGCGCGGCGACATCGTCGGCTGGATTGCCCGACCAGAATTGCGTGTCGAATGCGCCACGCAGTTTTTCAATGGCCTCGGTTGTCAGATAGCGGTCGGCGAGACGGGCGTAAATCGCGTCGGCGGCACCGATCATCTTCCCGGTGAGCCCGAGGTAGAGCCCGACGGGCGATCGCGAGAGAAAATAACTGCCGCCGACATCGGGAAACAAACCTATCCCGGTCTCCGGCATCGCCATCCGCGTTTTCGGCCCAACGATGCGCAGGCCGGAGCCTTGCGAAATTCCCATGCCGCCGCCCATGACGATGCCATCAAGCAGACAAATCACCGGTTTCACATAACGATGCAATTGATAGTCGAGCTGGTACTCATCGATGAAAAAATCGTGGTGCATCGAACCGTTGGTGCGCGCGCTTTCGTGCAGCGCGCGAATATCGCCGCCGGCGCAGAACGCTTTGGCACCCGCGCCGGCAAGCACAATCGCGCAGACGCCATCGTCGCGTGCCCAGCGCGTGAACAATTCCGCGAGCCCCTTGATCATGCCGTGCGTGAGCGCGTTCAACGCCTGAGTGCGGTTGAGTGTCAAGTGCGCGACGCGATTGCGGATCTCAAATACGAGTTCGTCGTTGGCGAGTTCAGGCATGGTGATGCGTGATGATTGGATGTTTACGAAAGACAAACACAAGGACTGGCGGGGTGTTCAGGGCAATTGTGTTTGTAAAAGCGCGCCAATGCTAGAGTCTCTCATTGTTGTGCCGTGAAACCGGCGAATGCTGTTAGGCATTTTTCCAATTCGGCTTGCGCTTTTCAAGGAACGCATTGACGCCTTCCGCCTGATCCTCGAAATCAAACAAATCCATGAAGCGTTCGCGCTCCATCGACAGTCCCGCGCCGCGCGGCACGCCATTGCGCGCGTTGTGGATCAGCGATTTGCAATACTCGATCGATTTTGGCGATAGTCCCGCAACGCGTTCCGCCATCGCTTTCGCGGCCGCCAGCGATGCGCCTTTTTCGACCACTTCCTCAACCAGGCCGATACGCAACGCCGTCTCGGCGTTCACGCGCTCATTGGTCAGGATCATGCGTTTCGCCCAGCCTTCGCCGATCAACCACGGTAAGTTTTGCGTGCCGCAACCGGCGGGCAGCAACCCGACGGCGGGTTCGGGCAGGGCCATTTGCGCGTGGGCTTCCACGATGCGGATATCGCACGCGAGCGCGCATTCGAGGCCGCCGCCCATCGCGTAGCCGTTGATGGCGGCGATCGTGACGAAGCGGGTATTCATCCATGCTTCAAAGGCGGCACCAAATGCGGCGATGAAATCGCGCGCAGCGACCCGGTTTTTTTCATCTCCACCCTGGAAGCGTTTGAGATCCGCGCCGGCGGAGAAGAATTTCTCGCCACTGCCGGTGATGACGGCGGCGTAAATATTCTTGTCGGCGTTCAATGTTTCAGCCAGCGCTTTGAAGGCCTTCAACGATTCCGGCGTCCAGGTATTGGCAGGCGGATTGTTGATGGTGATGAGGCAGGTGTGGCCTTCGATGGTGTGTTCGATCATGATTTCAGTCGCTTTAGTTTCGCGTGGTAGGCACTGCAAATTCGACAATCTTCATTGTTGTCTCCCCGGACCTGTTCCGGGGCCCAAGTTGCGATCGCACTATTAGGCCCCGGAACAAGTCCGGGGAGACAAGCCTGATCGCGCTTCGGCCCTAGTCCTTCTTATACAGCTTGATAATCGACGAAAAATCCAGCGCACCATTACCCATGCTGGAATGCATCTGATACAACTGTTGCGCGGCGGCACCGAGATTGACCGGCTGCCTTGCCGCTTTCGCCGCTTCGGTCACGAGCGTCAAATCCTTCAGCATCAAATCCGAACCAAAACCGCCGCTGTAGCCCCGCGAGGCGGGGGCATTTTCCATGACGCCGGGGTAGGGGTTGTAACTATCCGAACTCCAGCAGCGACCGCTCGAGGTATTCGCGATACCGGCAAATACTTTCGGATCCATACCGAGCTTCACGGCCAGCGCCATGCCTTCTGCGGTGGCGATCATTTCGATGGCGAGCATCATGTTGTTGCAAATTTTCGCGACCTGCCCATTGCCGGCACCGCCACAATGCACGATATTTTTGCCCATGCATTGCAGAATCGGTTTGGCTTTTTCAAAGTCGGCCGCATCGCCGCCGACCATAAACGTCAATGTGCCGGCTTCGGCACCGCCGGTACCACCAGACACGGGCGCGTCGACCATGTTGTTGCCATGCGCACGTGCATCCATTGCGACATCGCGCGCGGTGTGCGGGTCGATCGTGGAGGAATCGATCAGCAACACGCCCGGTGGCACGCCGGCCAGAATGCCGCTGTCTTTGCCGGTGTAGACCGAGCGCACATGCGGCGAGGAGGGGAGCATGGTGATGACTAGGTCAACCCCTTGCGAACACGCCGCCGCCGATGGAGCCGACTCCGTCCCCAAGTCGGTGAGCTTTTTCACCAAGTCCGGCACCACGTCGAATACTTTCAACGTGTGTCCGTGCTTCAACAAATTGCGCACCATGGGGTTGCCCATGTGGCCTAAGCCGATGAATCCGATTTTCATGTTGTGAATCCCATGTCATTTCGTAGCCCGGATGCAGCGCAGCGCAATCCGGGAATCGTCACCATTGTTGAAATCGTCCCGGATTACGCTGCGCGACATCCAGGCGACTCGCTGAGGCACGCGACTTTGACTGACGATTAAGTGGTGCGTTACCTCTTTTGCCGAATTATTTCGAAACCAGTCTAGGTGGGGATGCGCGCGATTAGACCGCTGATCTGTAGCATGAAACCGAAAAGCACCATGCCAGTCAGCGCCTTAGGTGAGTTTGAGCCCGGCAATGCGTCGACAATACGCCAGCATTGTGGGCTTAACACCACCGCTGTCATCCATAAAAACACTCCTGCTCCAGTAACGATCAAGGCAAGGCGGCCAGACTCGATTCGTTGAATGAGTTCCGCCGCAATCAATATCCACACGACCGTCGACAGCGATCGCATCAATACGGCTTGCCTGACACTGTCTGCCGGCTGCCACCACTTTTCCAAAAGTTCCGACTGCATGGCAATCGCTCCTATTTGAGGCTGATCGTCGTATTAACTCCCGTACTCACCGCCGCATCATCAAACCATCTTGCCGTGACCGTTTTCACCTGCGTATAAAACTGTACCACCTGCTTGCCATACGGCCCCAAATCGCCCAGCTTGGAGCCGCGAGAACCGGTGAAGCTGAAGTAGGGCACCGGCACCGGTACCGGCACGTTGATACCCACTTGCCCAACATCGATTTCATTCTGGAATTTTCTCGCAGCGGCACCCGATTGCGTGAAGATGCCGGTGCCGTTGCCGTAAGGGTTGGCGTTGGTCAGCGCGATGGCTTCATCGAGTGAATCGACCGCGACGATCACCATTACCGGGCCGAAGATTTCGGTTTTGTAGACTTCGTGATGCGGTTTCACGCCGGAGAAAATCGTCGGCGCAATGAAGTTGCCTTTTTCGTAACCTGCGACGGTCGGGTTGCGTCCGTCCAATTCAAGTTTGGCACCTTCGGCAACACCTTTGGCGATCAGGGATTCAATGCGCTGCTTCGCCTGCACCGAAATCACGGGGCCAACATCCGTGCCCGCGACATTGCCTGCGTTCACGGTCAACGTCTTGGCCTTCGCGACGATATCCGGAATCCATTTGTTCGCGTCACCCACCAGCACCGCAACGGAAGTCGCCATACAACGCTGCCCGGCCGCCCCGAACGTGGCACCGACCAGCGCATTGAGCGAATGATCTTTGTTCGCGTCCGGCATGATGATGGCGTGGTTTTTGGCACCCATCATGCACTGCGCGCGCTTGCCGTGGTCGCTGGAGAGTTTGTAGACATGCTCGCCGACATGACACGAACCGACGAACGACACCGCCTTGATTTCCGGATGCGTGCACAGCGCGTCTACCGCTTCCTTGCCGCCGTGAACGATGTTCAACACGCCCGGCGGCACGCCGGCTTCGAGGGCGAGTTCGGCGAGCAGCATCGGCGTCATCGGATCTTGTTCGGACGGCTTCAGCACAAACGTGTTGCCGCAGGCGATCGCCATCGGGAACATCCACAATGGAATCATCGCCGGGAAATTGAATGGCGTGATGCCGGCGCACACGCCAAGTGGCTGACGGATGGAGTAGGTATCCACGCCGGACGCGACATTTTCGGCAAACTCGCCCAATTGCAGATTGCCAATCGAACAGGCGTGCTCCACCACTTCCAAACCGCGAAATATA